>CAZWTS010000135.1:0-4794 GCA_964637085.1 uncultured Desulfurococcales archaeon
ATAATATGTTTTTCCGTTAGAGAAAAACCCGTTCTTTTTAACTCTGTATACGTAATCCTTTTTCTCCAAGCTTTTCCAGTATTTCCAGCCTTGAGAATATCTTATAGAATGAGTTCTTTTCCTCTAATGTCAGAGCATCCAATATTATTAGTTTTGAAGTTTTTTCGCCGTTTTCTGATTTCACTCCTATGAAGAACGGATAATATGTTACGTATATTTTCTCGACTTTTCCATCAAGTGCTTCGACAAGATCTATGAACCTTGTTATACATACTTTGAGTGGTAGAACTATTCTTCCTTTAGACTCCGTTGGAACACCACGGTGTATCTCGGCTTTCTTTGTTTCAGCTACCGATAATGGATCAATGAATCTATTAAGTAGCGAGTATCTTATTTCAACCATATCTCCGAAGATGTCTAGTAGAGACTTATTTGATAGTCTATTGAATATTGTGTGCAGTTTTTCTTTGGGTATGTTCAATCCTTCTTCTATATCAGTTATAGCTACTGTACCTTCCTCAGTAATTCTCTTGAGTACGGCTAAGGCTTCGCTTGAAATATCGGAGAATTTACCTAGTACTTCATCTATCCCTATAGAGAACCCCTCCTTTACTACAGCATAGCCCTCTAAACCATCAAATACCAATTTCTCTTCAACTATACTTACTTCTTCCTTTACAATGTTTTTCTCAGCTAATTGTACTCTAAGCACAACTAGTGGTATGAATACTAGTGAATAATACAATAGTTTCGACTTGTTTCTTCTAAGAATCGATGTTTTCCCGGATTTCGATTTAAGTATGTTTAATGCTTCATCTAAACCTATTACCGGCTCTATATGATACTCGTCATAGAATTTTCCTTCCCTTAAAATATCTCTATTTATGTTTAGATCCTCTATTGGTCTAACTAAGTCAATGTTGTATCTTTTAGCTAACTCGAATGCTTCTGGCTCTATTCTTCCAAGTGAGACAATTATTATCTTGTCTAATGGTAGTTCACTCTTCCAGGCGATATATTTCTCTATAACATCTATGTCTACGTTATTTCTTAATAATATAAAGCCTATACGGATTACAGTATTTGGTAGAGGAGAAAACTCTGCTATTATATCAAACACGTGACTTACATGGCCTTCGCCAGCTATAGGGTAATTCGTATGCACATTAAAGCCGAGACTCTTAAGCCTAGATATTATCCATGTTTTAACGTACTCGCTGCCATTCCTGTGTTCCGTATTTAATGAGTTTTTGCTTATCAATTGCTCCTCTATATTTGAAGCCGTTACTCTCACCCCGAGCTACTGGTGTCCGCATATCCGACGGATCCTCCTAACGTTAGGAAACTACTGCAACCACCCTTTTAAACAGTATTTTTCAGTATTACTTTAATTCGAGAGTAATGTATCTTTTAGGATCTTATTTTTCTCGAATACAACATTTTTAATAGAATCGGTACAAGTATTGTCGTAACGGGAAGAATCATTAATATACCCGTATAAACGTGAGTTGGTATTAAGCCGAGTTGAAAGCTTAATGTAGCCGACGTTAACATTACTTCTGCACGAGGCATCATGCCTACACCAACAATTATTGAATCTATACTTGAAAAACCAGCTATTCTAGCCGCAACATAGCATCCAAGTACTTTTGAAAGTATTGCTAGTATTATTAATACTATAACTATGAAAGCGTAATGTGTGATTTCGTATTCGACAAGTTCTTCTAGCTCAACTATAACACCCGCATAAACGAAGAATAATGGAGTGAATAATGATACTATAGGTCCTATATCCTGTGTTAAACGTCGGGCTAGGTAAGGATAGCTTGCCAGTCCTAGACCAAGAGCATAGGCTAATAGTATTGCGCTCAACTTAATATAGGATGCAAGATAGGAAAGCAACATTAATATAATGAATATTATTGTTAATAATGGTGCTTCCATATGGGTTCGCATAAGAGTTTTAAATAGTGGACGAGACATGAGTTGGAAACCATAGGATACTGCAAGCCAGAAAGCAAATGCTAGTGCTGAAACACCTATAATACTGTCTATTGAAATCGTGCCTTCTTTTATTCCAGGTAGTGTGCTTAGAAGAGCTAGTCCAAGTACGTCATCTACTACAGCTGCTCCAACAATAGCATTTGCTTCCTTGCTATTCAAGGCTCCTAGTTCTTCTAGAGTTTTTACTGTTAGACTAACTGATGTGGCAGATAATATTACCCCTATCGCAATAGCCTCTGCAAAAGATGCATTAAGCAGGGGAATTGTAGCAAGTCCCGCAAGAATCGAGCCTATAACACCACCTACTGCTATTATGCCGGAGCTTTTGAGACCGCGGAAGAATTCTCTCGTGGAACTCTCTAGTCCAGCATTGAACAATAATGTAATGATACCGAGAAGGGCGAGTGCATGTATTACGTCTGATACCGAGAAGTTAACAGCCGATAAAACAAGACCTGCTATAACGTATCCTAGAACTCGTGGAAGACCAACCTTCACGAATACTATTTCGAAGAGTTTAGCTAACCCAAGTAGTAAAGCGAACTCAAGCATCCATGAAGCCGTTAGACCCTCAGCAACCATTTATTGGCACCAAAGCCTAGTATCCCTTACATTATTCTACCCTAGAATTAGGATTACTAGGGAAAATACGGATTACGGTACCCTATATTGTTATTATAACTACATGTTAGTATTTTCTACTCTTCTTTTTCCTGTCTAATTCTTCTCCACTGATACATAGTTCCTACGACCAGCACTATTAACGCTATTACTGCGGAAATCGTCCACGAAAACCAGTATAGTAATCCGTGAAACACTAGTACTGCAGCCACTATAGATACCCCCAAGGCTAACAAATAATCTATTGCAATGTATATTATCACAGCAACTATTATCGTTAAGACGAAAAGCGCTAACTTCTCATAACCCTGGATATTAACTAAGTGTTTTTCCTGTAATATAACGAGTATTATCGCTGACAATAGATATCCGGAAGCTACAGCTAAACCTACTTTAAATACTATGAATCCCACAATTAAACCCAATAGAAATAATAATATTCCTATAACAAAGCCCAGAATAACACCGCCACCAGCAGAAACAATAAACCCAAACCCAAGTAGACCTAGGAATCCACCAAATATTAGAGATGCAAGTATTCTTATTGCAGTACGACCCGCAAATATTAGCAATATACCGAGCAATACTATTAGCGCGGAGTCTATTGGGCCCATTGCATTAATACCCCATACTTGTTCTTAACGTTAGACTAAGATAAACCTATTGTGTAGACCCTTAAAGTGTACTCTACTCCACAAAACATTGTTAATTTAAGTAATTGAATAATAAACAAATTCTGAAGGAGATGGAATTCCCTGTAATAGTCTACTCTCTCTTCTCTTAACGTCTATGTACGATTCAATTAACTCATTAGTAAAAACTGGTTTAAGATAATCATTATCTGATTCCAACTCGTCTAAAGCTTCTTCAAGAGACCGTGGTAATTCTCTTATTCCCAACTCACGCTTCTTATCCTTACTTAGTTTATACACATTTACGTCTACGGGATCTCCGGGATCTATACTCTTTTTTATGCCATCGAGACCAGCAAGGATTATAGCTGGCAAGGCAAGATAAGGGTTTGCTAGAGGATCAGGGGGACGATATTCAATGCGCTTAGAATTCATTGATAGCGAGGCTGGTATTCTTATTGCTGCACTCCTATTGCTCCGCCCCCATGTTAAGTATATTGGCGCCTCGTAACCAGGTATTAGTCTCCTATAGCTATTTACTGTAGGAGATACAAGGGCGCTAAGGCTTCTACCATGACTTATTAATCCACCGATAAAGTATCGAGCTATCTGACTGAGCCCGGCATATTCATCGTCCTTATCATAGAATAAATTTAATGAGTTATCCCATAAGCTTACATGAACATGCATCCCGCTACCATTATCCCCCATTACTGGCTTTGGTAGAAAAATAGCGGTTTTTCCCCTTTGCATCGCAATATTTTTCGCAACATATTTTACTACTTGTATATCATCAGCAATTGATAGAGTATTGGAAGCTTCGATATTAATCTCTATTTGACCAGCTGAAGCTACCTCGTGGTGATGATTTTTTACTGGGATATTAAAGTACTCTTTTAGCGTCCTAGCTAATACAAGTCTATACTCTATGAGACCGTCAAATGGACTTGTTATATAGTAACCGTTCTTGACGGGTATTCTATTTCCATTAACCTCGGATGAAATAACATGCAACGTCTGCATATAATTAGAAACATTGTACTCTACGTTATCGAAGACGAAGAACTCTATTTCAACACCCATAAGGGCCCTTAATCCACGAGCAGAGAGAAATTCCTCTATTTTTTCGCTAACCAGTCTAGGATCCTTAGGAAACCTCTTACCCGTATAGGGATCATATATGGTTGAAAAAACCCTAGCAACACGGTTATGCCAGGGAACTATCGTGAGCGTTGAAATAACTGGCTTTAGGAGGAGATCACTTCGCTCTATAGGTGAAAACCCCTTAATGCTTGAGCCATCTAATTTTATGAAGCCCTTATCAAAGTTCTTAGAGAAATCTCTATAGTTAACAAAGACTTCATGTAGCATTCCTTTTAGATCAGTAAACTGAAGGCTTATCCAATCCATATTATTACGTATTTGTTTAATGTTTATGCTCTCCAATTTTTATCACTCTTCAGTCTGTATAATTTGGAAACCGAACACTTATTATAATAAACTACTAATAGCTTCATACATTTATTGAGCCCACACA
>CAZWTS010000136.1:0-5677 GCA_964637085.1 uncultured Desulfurococcales archaeon
ACTATACATAAACTTCATAACAGATAATACTAAGAGATTTGAAATCTGGAGGAGAAGTTTAAACATAAGTGAATGGGATCCCTCAGATGTTCTCATAGGATTAATAGGCATACTATTATTAAATAATATTGAAATAATTGATATAGAAGTAAATGAAAAATCATTAATACTAACAATACGTATACATGAATCAGATAAGATAAAATACGATCTTAGAGTACTATTATACGTAACTACATCTAACTTATTAGGTGGTGATGTAGATAAAATCAATGAAATAATAGACTTGTTAGATAAGCAGGGTAGGCATCCCCACGTAGTATTAGTAGCATACTACATGGATATTGAAAAGAAAGCTCAACACAAGTTGAGAGAGATAGAGAAAAAGAAGTTCTCTAAGATAATAGAGATAAGAATAGACGCGTTTCTTACATTGATAAGACTGCTCGCAGTAGGGAAAATAGTAAAGGAGGTAAGTCTTAGAAGCGATATAATAGGGTACATATATGTAATAGCTAGTCTTATAGGGAAAAACGATCTAATAAAGAAACTAATAGAAAAAGCGGGTATCTTGAGAATATATGAGGGTTTCGAAGAGAAAACAAGGAAAATAATAGATACGGGAAGATTAAAGCAGCTACTGCTCGAATACGCTGATTCATGGGATCCTAAAAAGAGGATAATAAATGCGTTGGAGAGAAAGCCTAGGATAATTATAAGAGACCTCGTAATGGAGGTACTAGATCCTGATGAGGGTGTAATAAGAGTTCAAGCAAGAGACATTGTTAACTCTATGAGATATATATTAAGCTATGATAAAGACGCTGGGATCCTTAGAGGAATATATGAGTCGATAGAGAAAAATATTCTACCAGTACAAAAATACGGGACTAAAAGGGCAATACTCTCACCAGATATAGAATCTCCTAGGGAGCTAGCAAAATACGTTAAACTCCACTTAGCTAACGATTTCGTAAAGTTATCCGGGGAAGAACTCGATGTAAAAGATGTTATAGGAAAGCTTACGAGAAATGAATTACTAGATAAAAACATAATAATAGATACATTGAATCCAGTTGAGGAAACAATAGTTGGGATACTAGAGAATCTAAAGAATAGAGGCTTCGAGCTAAGCGAATTATACAACTACGTAATTAAGGGATATGTTGATCCCTCAACACTTGACCAATATCTATATCTACTATCATATCGTGGTATAATAGAATTAGGAGAGAAGAAACGTGGACGCGGAGCACGTATACCAATAAGAGAGTACTATAATGAGTTACCCAAGAATAAAATCAGCGAGTTACTTAACCAAATAAGAAATTATGCTAAGATAAATACGCATAATATAGAGAAGATAGGATATATAGTTCAAAGCAAAGAGAAAGGGTATAGGATACTAGTCGTAAACGACTTCATAAACTACCTAATAGGGAAATTAGAGTCCACATACTATAGCATCTACACTGCTCTAAGAATATACAAGCTCGTACGAGACCTTTACAATTACTATATTGAGAACTGGGATAGCTATTTATCACGAACCTCTATGAAAATATCTAATATAATTAAAATATTGAGGGCGAAAAAGGATGAATTAGAGCAGCTTAGAAATATTCTACAATCCACTGTTAGTATGAGGGTGTTTAGAGAGCATATACTATTAGAAGTAAAGGAGATAAATGAACTAGAAGAAGCCTTAAAATTCATTAATGAAGAATTAGAACGTAAATACACGAGAGAAGAGTTAGAGAAAATAATTAAAATGATGTGGGAGAAATCCGGTAAGAATAATCCAAGAGAATTCCCATTCTTCTTTAGAGGGCTTGGTGAGATATATCAGTTTAACTATAAGTTATGGAGGATAATTAGCGAACTCGAAAAGATGAAGATTATAACGATGGGATCATCTGGTGAACTCTCTATTAACGATAGGATAAATAAAGTCATAGGTGAATTAAGGGATTTGAGGAAGAAAGTAGAGGAAGTATACGATACTGTATCAGAGATTAGTATGAAGTTAAATAAAATTAGAAACACGATATCAAGACTTGATATATTAAGGCCTTTAACTAGTAGAGTTGACCCAGAGTACCTCATAAAGATATCCTATGGTGAAGCTGATAAAAGATACCTAACACTAGAAGACTTGAGGAATAAAATAAACGAATGGTATAGAATGGTTTCTCCTAGAAACATGTTGGATAAAATGGAGAAAATAGAAGCTAATATTGCCACGATTTTATCAGAGTATGAATACCTTACCAAGAATACGGATAATGCTGAAAAGATAATAGATGAATGTACTAGTTATGACGAACTAGTAGAAAAGATATCACTAGTTAACGTGCTTAAAGAGAAATGCATTATCCTAGGCGAGAAACTCGCTAAGATTAATAGAGAAATAAAAGAGTTAAAAGAAAAATTACGCGGAGTTAATATTGTATCGATTGATGACCTATACGATATACTATCAACGCTTGTATTAAAGGAGATAAGAGACTTAAAGAACGAGTTGTCGGGAACCATAGAAGAGTATGAGAAAATTAAAGAAGAGATAATATCTAAGCTTGCTAATAGTTTAAAGAATAACCTTGATGCTTTAGAGAGAATAATCAACACGATACGTGAACGATATCGCGAGTATCTAAGTAGGCGTGGTTTACAGTATGAAATGAGAATAAATGAGGTAATGAAGAGTATAGAATCTATTAGGAGTAAAATTGGGAAGTCAACCAGTATAAAGGATATAGTCCAATTAATTGAAAGTGCTGAGAGATGTAGAAGCGGAGTCCACGATATAATTAGAGATTTAGGCATACTAAGTGAGAAGGAATTCAGGGTATACGAATCATATTGGAAGTACAAGGCGAGTATTGGAAAAGACCTAATATTCGAGGAAGCAGCCGAGAAAATAAGCAATGATGTAGGCATAGATGTTAACGAAGTGAAAGAAGTTATGGCTAAACTCATTGTTAAAGGACTCCTTATAGCAAAAGTCTAGAACATTATACTATAATGCATATGGGTAAGAGTGTTGAGTGAATTCGAGGATTACCGTAGGCGGGATTTCGCTAAAACCGAGCCAGAAATACTCCAAGGACTCATTAGAAGGGCTGAAGAGGAAAGCGAGGAATATAATAGGTTCATGCGCGAGATTAAAGAAGCAGGTATAAGAATTGCAGACTTCCTATATAGGACTGGTTTTTTGGAGAGAATTGAAATACCATATAGTATTGATAGGGTATTGGCAAGGAAGCATTATGTTGGAATAGACGGCTCATTCTATGTTACAGGAGGTAAAGGGAAGAGATATTATATAATGATGACAGCCGTTATAATAGAGCTACCCAAAGGTATAGATACAAGCCCCAATGAATTAATTAAAAGATATCCAGGGATAGATATAAGAGTTTACGATGATGTTAGTGGCGGAAAGGAAGTATTTGAAGTAGCAGAAGACCTTATGATGCAGCTTGAAACACGTGCGATAGAAGTAAAAGTAGATGAATACGATGGAAGCGAGCAATACGTCTTTATAGATGGCCCAGTAATCGATCCTCCAAGGCTTCCAAGCAAATATATAATTGATAGGGAAGACCTCAAATACATTGATTATAGAGCTAAAGTATTCCGAAAAGCCTACGAAAAAGGTCTTAGCATATACGGTTATGTTAAGTCAGCTAGAACAGATAATCTGCTAAAGAAAAAAATCCTCGATTTAGCTTCACGAAATCTAAGTGGTAAAGAATACCAGGAAATAGAAGATGCACTCGATAAGTTTGCTAGCGATCAAGAACTAGCGTTCATCACGCTTTTCACAATACTATCTATTACTGAGAGACGTTACAATAATAAATACGTTATCTATGCTACTAAGCCAGTTGACATAGAAGATACAGTAATAGATGAGAACGAGATATATAAGGAGTATAAGAGTCGCGGCTTAACAGTATATTACACCTATGCTATATCAAGATACATGAATAAAGTATATCGTCTCGAGGTAATGGTGCCAAATAATACGAGTCCAGAAGAGGTACGAAACAAGTTAATTCACGGCATAAAACTAGTATCAGCAATTACATTACCGGGGCATAAACATCCTCTTCCAATAATCTTAGCACACGAGAAATGTAGGATACGGAGAGGAGCTGCAGAAATTATTTACGAAGAGATACTCGCGAGAACTGCAAGGCCTACGGGGGATAATCTGTTAGATCAGCTAAAATACTTAATAATAAGAGAAGAATGATTTTTAACCCATTAGTTTTCCCGAGAATAGGGGTAGAATGAATGGATTCATGGGCTATTCTACTAGTGTTCTTGCTAAGCCTGCTTCCTAGTTTTGAGGGACGATATGCTATACTAACATCTCTCGTTCTAGGCCTCGACGTTTACTCGGCTTTTCTAATAGCATCTGCGGCAATAGTTTTCTTATCGGTTTTATTGGGGTACATAATATACTATATTGACTATATAATTGAATTACTTGGGAGATCCAGAGTTAAATTATTGAGAAGAATAAAGGGATTATACGACAAATACATACTAGGTGTGCGTAGGAGAGCAAAACCATACGTGGACCGCTATGGGGTTCCAGGTCTCATATTATTTGTTGCTATTCCATTACCAGCTACTGGTGTTTGGACAGGTGCTCTAGCAGGCTACATATTAGGTATGGAGAGGAGGAAGCTTATTCCATGTCTTATAATTGGGGGTTTAATATCTAATACTGTTATATTGTTCTCGATTCTAGTAGTACACCAAGTCGTAAGTTAATAGTACTCATTACCGTAGTGGTAGGAGCTTCTTCTTAGCATAGTAGGCTGTTAATACTATACCCGTTATAGTTAAGCTAGTACCAACTAGTAAGAGCAAGTTATTCTCACCTGGTAATATTAGGAAATCTTCAACCTTTAGTTTAATGATAACTGAATTA
This sequence comes from uncultured Desulfurococcales archaeon, assembly GCA_964637085.1. Taxonomy (GTDB): domain Archaea; phylum Thermoproteota; class Thermoprotei_A; order Sulfolobales; family WANQ01; genus JALWGO01. The sequence continues at coordinate 4,949 of CAZWTS010000136.1, forward strand.
TTAGAATTGAAAAATAATTTATGTCCTCCACGACCCAATATAAGTATTACTCTATTATTTTCTTTGCTTAAAGTATAGTTTCCTATATCGGTAGTTAAGTAGACTTTATTCCTAGGGTCTTCACTCTCCATTAATATTATCTCTACATATCCGTGGTAATTGAAGAATAATGGTTGAATAACACTATAATTATTATTGTTACTTAATACTATTGTTATTTCTCCCTGCTTGGAATAAAAATAAGAGTAGATATTTAATGATATAGCTAGGCCTAGTAGTATTACTCCACTAATTAATAGTATTACTGGTAGTATTTTCTTATAGGATCGAACCACACTATATCATTCCTTCAAGTACCTCTAGGTCTCGAGGATCAAGTCTCCATCCAAGGCTACCTTTTATTTCATATAAGTGTTCACGGTTCTCAGTTTTAGGTATAGCTGTTACCCTTGGCCTCGAGATAAGATAGTTTAAAGCTACTTGGACTGGCGTCTTCCCGTATTTTCTACCTATTTCTACGAGCCTACGGTCTCTAGCAACTCTACCTTTCTCGAGGGGTGTATATGCTTGTATTAGTATATTGTTTTCTATTGCGTAGGCTAGTAGGTCGTATTCAACCCATCGGTCATGGATGCTATATTTTACTTGATCAGCAACGATTTCGTGTTTCCTCGTAGAGTAGAGGGCTTCTTCTAGTTCTCTTCTATTAAAGTTACTAACCCCTATGTA
>CAZWTS010000137.1:0-6157 GCA_964637085.1 uncultured Desulfurococcales archaeon
TACTAGGAAAAAATTCTCAAAACATAACACCTGGTTACCACGTATAATTGAATATTCTCTAAATCCTAATAGTTTTCGAAGATACCCTGCTATCCCGGTACCTGCTAAATCATTTTTAGAGTACACTAAAGCGATTCTACCTCTAAGCATTTATTTACACCTATTCGAGAACACAGATTATTAAAGCTAAACAATTATAAGTTTTCCCGGGAGGACTAGAATTAGACTTAGTGATGAATACTCGCCGCTACTTCAAAGGAGCCTCATCTTAAAGGCTGTGAAGACAGAACCCCCGGCTGATAATATTTTGAAAATGAGTTCACAATTATTCTTCTACATCTAATCCTGCTATGGTTTAACTAAATATTGAAACTCCCAGCCTCTACTAACTAAGTTCTAAGCCCTTAGGCTAGTTGTCCTCAAAGCTTCACGTACTATATCCCTCTTATCTACTCCTTCATACACAGCTTCGGGTTTCAATATTATCCGGTGAGCTAGAACTGGTACTGCTAGTTCCTTCACATCGTCTGGTATAACATATCCTCTACCATTGAGTAATGCATACGCTCTAGAAGCCATATATAAATGGACAGATCCACGTGGACTAACACCCAACTTTACTTTCTCATGTCTTCTAATAGTATTAACTAAGTCTATAATATACGATAATACCTCGTCACTAACCTTTACGTCCCAGACGGATTTACACATTTCTAATACATCGCTACGCGATACGACGGGTTCTACTGCGAATTTATCAATGATCTTTTGCCTTATTAGAATCTCTTTTTCTTCGAAGGGTGATGGGTAATCAAGGAATATTTTCATCATAAATCTATCAAGTTGAGCTTCAGGTAAGGGAAATACCCCCTCAGTCTCAATAGGGTTAAGTGTAGCTATAACCATGAATGGTTCTGGTAGTCTTAGAGTATTACCTTCAATTGTTACTTGTTTCTCCTGCATAGCTTCCAATAACGCACTCTGTGTTTTAGGGCTAGCTCTATTAATCTCATCAACTAATAATATGTTAGTAAATATAGGGCCTTTCCGTAAAACGAACTCGTTTCTCCTTTGATCATAAATGTATGTTCCTATAATATCATTAGGTAGTAGATCTGGTGTAAACTGTACTCTTTTAAAATCTAGGCTCAAGGCATATGCAAACGCTTTAGATAACAATGTTTTAGCGACTCCAGGTACTCCCTCAACTAGCACATGTCCTCCTGCTAGCAAGCTGGTAAGTAAGAGTATAATTTCTCTTCTTCGACCAACAACAATTTTTGATATCTCTCCAATAATTCTATCCCTAATTTCCCTAACTCTATCTGGATCCATGTGTTACACCATTTATTCGCTTATTCTCATAGAAAGATGTTATACTACAACTCTTATAAAACTCAACTAAACACTATATCCTAGCTATTAGGTGAAATAGGAGGTTAATGGATTGGATAAACTCAATTTTATGATAAAACCAGTAATAGGCGTAGTTCATCTTCCACCTTTACCCGGATCACCTTTATTTAGGGGATGGGAAACTAGTATAGACGAGATAATTGATAGAGCTGTAACTGATGCAATGACCCTAGTAGAAGGGGGAATTGATGCGATAATCATTGAGAACTTTAATGATAAACCATTTAAGCCCAGAGTGAGGGAGCCGGAAACAATAGCGGCTATGACAGCTATAGTGAGAGAAGTAAAAAAGAAAACTGGTGCAATAGTAGGCGTCAATATTTTAAGAAACTCTGGACCCGAGGCATTAGCAGTAGCATATGCTACTGGTGCATCATTTATACGTGTAAATGCACTTGTATATCCCATTTATACGCCAGCTGGTTTTATAGAACCAGTAGCGCGCGAGATAGCCGATATGAAGGCAAAACTGAATGCGAGAATACAAGTATTAGCAGATATCCACGTGAAGCATGCTGTAAGCATACCTGGTTTAACGATAACAGAGGAAGCAATAGAAGCTGCTGAGCGAGGGTTAGCCGATGCACTAATAATTACGGGTGCTCGTACAAGTGAACCAGTAAATCTAAAGGACGTTGTATTGGCGAGGAAAGCTGGAAAACCAGTTTTAATCGGAAGTGGTGTAACTCCTGATAACATAAAATTGTATTGGAAAGTAGCGGATGGATTCATAGTTGGTTCATACTTCAAGGAAGAAGGTAGACCCGAAAACCCGGTAGTACTGGCTAGAGTTAAGGAACTAATGGATAAAGTAAACTTCTTGCGACGTAAAGAGAGTTTATAAGACAACAAGTAAATAATATCTATGAGTCTCGGCCCCCAACACCCCCGCGTCTCGGGGAGGGATGAAAGGGGCTTGCGCGTCGGGACTCTCTCTACACCTCCCTGTTATTTAAACAAGTTGATATCTATGTCTAAGAGATCTTTGAAGTATTCTCGGAATTCACTAATAATCCGCCAAGCATTCTTCGGAGACGGATAAGGCGCCATGGCTATATAGTCGTCTACTATAACTGGGGCATACATTGTGGTATACTCTTCTATAATCTTCGAGAAGTCTTCAAGCCTATGGGCTATGACCTTCCAGGATCTTTTTGGTTTCATACAAATTATTACTGGTTCATAGTTAATTAATGAGCCTATACACTCTATCATACTGTTACGTGTCGCAGCATTTAGGGCGTCACTTGGAGTAGGTATCGGTAACGGTATTGGATGAGTATGGAATAAGCCTATACAAGTGCTACACTTCTTGTAAGACAGGTATACTTTATCTCCTCTAACACCCATGAGGTCTGATGATACGTAGACGAGACCATTATCACCTATAAGGTAAGCGTACTCTATCAATGATTTAGTATTAAACAGTGCTGCCTCCACTATAGGAGCGATATCACCCCCATCATATAATACTTTTACTATTACGTCATTTTCAAATATCACTGGCGATCTGCGAGCAACGGTATCGAGTACCGCATCGATCATTAACTCTATACTGGGAGTCAAAATACACTTACCCCAATCCTATTAAGATATCATTTCCCGGAAACCGGGGGACTGGACTCCCCTCTCACCTCCAGCTAAAAACTTCTCTACAAAATCGGTAGGATAATGATAATCTATTATAGTGTGTATCGTAGTAAGTTATGCTAGAGTGCTTGTAAGAGTATATTAACGAGTATGGAATGGTGAGAGGTCTTGGGGGATCCTATGGAGATATTGGAAATGACTCTAAAAGAATTCATAGAGAAATATCGAAATGAATTGCCACGATATATTATAGTCGGTGAGGATGCTACATTTAAAAATATTATAAATGTACTACGTGAAAGCATAGATCATGGTGATAAAGGAGCTGAAGTAATAGTCGTAGTGGATAGAAACCAGAAGCCAGTGGGAATTATAGAGGATCTCGAATTGGTTGAAATACTCTCCTCCCATGGAAGATGGAGTCTCTCAATTCTAAAACCACCTATAAGAAGAAAGGCTAAGGGGATAGCTGATATCCTTAACATACCTTTAGGTAGAATAGCCCGGCTCCATCACCCTCTCCTCAGATATGATTCAAAGATAAGAGATGCAATAGATTTAATGGATTCTCTTAAAAGTAGGTATATAATAGTGATTGACGAAAAAGATCGTCTATATGGTGTAATAGGCTCACGTAATATCCTCAGCAAAATATTTGATAAACTTGCTGAGGAGTAAGTAATGATGTTTACTGAATTTCTCATAGCACTAGTAGTAGCCCTTATTATAGCTAAAGTCTTAGAGGAACTATTTATTAGAATAGGATTGCCCCCTGTAATAGGAGACATAATAGCTGGTATCATAGTCGGAAAATCTCTTCTAGGAATATTTGTTCCTGAGGAAGGTGGAGCCATAGACTCACTTGCATGGCTAGGAGTAGTATTACTGCTATTCTATGCTGGTCTTGAAACAGATTACCACCACTTTATAAGCGGTATAAAGAATTTCATAATAGTATCTGTACTTGACGTATCACTAGCATTCATTAATGGATTCATTGTTGGAATGATACTAGGATACTCTATGGATAAAAGCATTTTTCTCGGAACAATACTAGTAGCAACTAGTGTAAGCTTAACTGTAAAAACATTAATCGACATAGGAAAACTCGACACTAAGGAAGGATTAACTATTCTTGGCGTGGCGGTTCTCGACGATATACAGGGATTAATAGTTCTTGTTGCTGCATTAAGCGTAGTGGTCTACGGAGTAGTAGATATAAAGGATATATTGTTCATAGGTGTATCAGCCTTCTTATTCTGGCTTGCATCAATAATAGTTATTGGAAGATTCTCTTCAACACTCTTTAAATTCTTTTCACGGCTTAGAATAGAGAACTCGATTCCAATACTTTCAATAATACTTGGATTACTTGTTTCGGCCCTAGCTGGAACTATAGGGTTATCGCCCATAGTAGGAGCATATGCCGCTGGCCTAGCATTAGCAAAGTGTAGGAGATTCCAAATAGTATCAGAAAGAATAAAGATACTAGTCGACTTACTAGCAACACTTTTCTTTGTTGCAAGTTCTGCTAGGATAGCTATAGAGACGGCACTAAAACCTGAGTACATATGGCTCTACATATTATTCATAAGCTTCGCACTACTGGGTAAGACCTTAGGCAATACCATAGGATCACGAATAGTAGGATTACCATGGAGTAAAGCACTAATAGTAGGAGTAGGCATGTGGCCCCGTGCTGAAGTAGCACTAATATCGGCTACAATGGGTATGACTCATGGAGTCGTGGACCCACCAATATATTTCGCAACAGTTATGCTGATAATAGTAACCTCAATAATAGTTCCGCCAATGATAAAACTATTATACAAGCTACAGGAGACAAAAGCCCACACTATTAAAACCCAGTAAGACCTAAGCCTAGTTCTTCGGATCCGGAAATGGCTAAAGTAGCACTCATAGCGTATAATAGACCAGTACTAGGACACGGAGATCCACGCCATCTTCCATTACTGGGGTTTAAGGTTAGTGTAGGTAAACTCCATGATAACCCGCTGGAATACAATTAATCGAATGGATACTCTCGTGATAAGGTTAAACGAATACTCTTATCAGCAGTAGAATTTCCAAGTATATTAGAACATGTAACATTTACTTTCCTCATAGAGGATATATCGCGAATATGCTCACATCAACTAGTTAGGCATAGATTGGTTAGTTTTACACAGGAGAGCCAACGTTATAGTGAATCATATATGAGGAAGACTATTAAAAAAATAGTAGATAGCCTAGACGATAGAATACTTCACGACATGTATATTAATGGAAACTATAGTAGTATAATAGAAGAATTCTTAAAGAAGTCGGTAGCTATAGGGAATGATAGTTCCAGTAGATTAGGATGCGTTTGTATTAATGATGATTACTGTAAAATACTAGTTAATGCCGTAAAGGAAGCATTTGTTATCCCCGAGACTATTAGTAGAATGGATAATATTTGCTTGGCTAGAGACTTATTACTTTCAATAAAGAGGTATTATCAGTTGCTTGAGAAAGGAGTTAGATACGAAGATGCTAGATTTATAATACCTCAAGCGGTTAAAACACGTTTACTCGCGACAATGAATCTACGAGAACTCCTACATATTGCGTGCCTACGTTTAAGCCCTAAGGCACAGTGGGAGATAAGAGAAGTAGTCAGTAAAATGATTGAAGAAGCAAGTAGAGTTATACCAGAAATATATGATTTAGTTGAAGGATACTGTAAGAAGTACGATGTTAAATAAACGAAATAGGTCATAGTTTACAGTTTATGGTGCTTTAGTAGTATTACTATAGTATTTTGATTCTATTTCCCTCATTTTTTCAAGAATATCTTCGGGTATTACTGGCGGGTTTAATCTAGCATGAAGTGAATGTGAGGGTAGGGGTATTGGTTTTACTTCTCTTAGAATTATAGAAATGTATCTACTATATTTTATAATACTGTCGTTATCCCTTAATGGTATGTAAAGTCCTTTGAAGTTCATAGGGTTCACTATGCTATAATCGTATCTGTATGCTGATAAAGCTATATCTGATGAAACGATAGTTATGTTTAATGGATAATATACTATTACTCCGCGCTGTGTTAGTGGAGCATAATATATCATTGATAAGTTCATTTTAGCAGTTGTATTATTTGATAGAC
>CAZWTS010000138.1:0-7823 GCA_964637085.1 uncultured Desulfurococcales archaeon
GTTAGTGTTAGCTTGCAGGGTATGGATAAGGGTTTTGTGCCTAATGGCTCTTATGATGTTATTGAATTGGGGGAGATGTCGTTAGGGGAGGCTTTGTCTCTACTTAACCGTATGCCTAGGAGTTATCCAGCTAGTATATTGGCTATGGATGAGTATTGCCCGGCTAGTATTATTTTTGAAAACGAGTACGGCTCTGTTTTAATTGCTTTAGAAAGTGATGGGTCTTTCTATGCGATAGTTAACGATTTTATTAGGGGTGTTAGTAATGAAGAGGTTTTAAACCTCGATTTAGGAGCTGCTAGAGAACTCGTTATAAAATACCTTACTGGTGAAGGTGCTCTAACTCCTACTCCTCCATCACCGCCTCCAGCTCCTATGCCCACTGCGTCTACTGCTCCACTATCTACTCCTACTGTTTCCGTAGAAGCTCCTATAGAGGGTAGACTAGTTGCAAGGCTTCATACGAGGCCTGAAATAAGTGTTTATACTGATAGAATAGATAGTATAAAAATACAGGACATATATAGGGTTATTATAAAGAAGCCGGGCTTTCTCTCTAAGGCCAAGATAATCATAGAGTACCGTGACCCAGCTCTAAATAAAATTGAGAAACTAGAAATAGTTATTCCCGATAAAAACCAGATACCAGTAATACATCAAGTACTAGCTCAGGTACTGGGTCCTAGTAGAATAATATTGAAATAACAATTATTTTTTACAAACTATATCCCACCCTGCTTTTCGAAGACAATTACATTATACCGCCTAGCAATAATATTATTATAATTGGAGACAAAACCCTATTTTATAATAGTGTTGATTGTTTCGGGAGACATCCCCCCTTATAGTATTCTTATTTATGGGATTCTAGTATACTCGTATCTAGGTGTTAGTTGAGTGGTTGTTAGTAATCGTGTAAGGTTTCTTGTCTGGATTGTACTTGTTGGTGGTGGTATTGGTGTATCATTGTATGTTGACAGAATGCTTGATTGGAGTTGTCCCCGTATTCCATGTCTTGTAGTTGGACTTGTCTTATTCGGTGTTATTTTGAGGGCCGCTGCTGTTACTGGCCGCTACCTAGCTGTTTATGGGAAGAGTAGTAGTGGGAGAGGGTTTGGGGAAGTTGATAGACTCGTAGATGTTGGACCCTATTCTTGTATGAGGCATCCCATGCATTTCTTTTTAAGCCTACTACCTATTTCTATTGGATTAATTATTGGTTCGCCAACGTATGCATTTGTTATCGGGCCCTTGGAGACCTTGTTTATACTTTTAATGGCTATAGTAGTTGATGAGAGGGAGAGTATTGAGAGGTTTGGAGAAAAATACCTTGAGTATAAGAGGAGGGTTAGAGCATTTAACCCTGACCCACGGTGCCTAGCTAAAGCGTTGGTGAAGAGGCCTCCTAAGAAATAGCTTCCCTTTACACTCTATGATGGTCTTGTAAGGGGTGTATAGATGCGTTGGCGATGAGTTCTCCTTATGTGGTATTGTTTATCTTACTAGTTGCTTCTACTTATCTTCCCGTTTTATTTGGCTTAGACTTGATTATTGGTGTGGGTTTGTCTTCTCTTATTCTTCTTGCTTCTACTCCTTTCTGGACTAGAATTCTACGTGGGAGAGGAGAGAAGAGTATCGGGCTTAGATTAATAGTTGGTGTCTACGTCTTTTTTATGATTGTTAGAGTTATCGAGGTTTTAGTGTTTTGGGACCAACTATTATATATGGCTGAAAAAGCTTGGGGACTTATGCTACTAGTTCTAATACTATACTATTACGGTGTTAGCGGAGAGAACTATGGGTTTCTCTTCAAGCCCGCTCTAAATGGTTTAGTAGACTACTTGTTTACTTTTATTATTGTAGGTGCTTCTCTATTGGCCTTACTAGTCTCTATTCCAGCTTTTACCGATATCCCATCAATGCTTTCTCTACCACTAGTCTATGGTATCGTATTCTCCATGATTATCGTATTGTATCTCATAGTTAATAGCTTGTTTGAAGAGTTCTTGTTCCGGGGACTGCTCTACACGACTCTATCGGCAGCTCTAGGACTAGTTGTAGGCGGGTTCCTCACACAATCACTACTATTTGGCTTATGGCATCTCCCACACCATATATTATACTTTAACCCATATAGGTTTCTCTTCCACACGGGTTTCGCAGTAGTATTTGGATTAGTAGCTAGTGTTTACCGTAGACTCCATAAATCACTCACTATACCTGTAATAATACATACAGTTGTTAATCTCCTAAGCTTTGCTTCAGCTTCACCACAGTACCCAGTAATAGTTGTTAGCGGATACGTTCTAGGAGTCCAGGAAGTCTATTTTACTGCTATTATAGTGTTAACCATTATCTACGCACTTATAAAAATACTTATAAATAGAAAGAAGAACTGACCCACAGTACTAGGCAGAAATAAGGTACTAAAAGACTCTTCCATATACTTAAAGAAGATTTCGAGTAGTACTAAAGAAGTAGGGAGAACACCTAGGAAAATCTATGTAATAGACACTGGATTAATACAATAAGGCAAGCCTTAAAAGAGATCCAGTTAAGATTCTAGAAAACCTAGTCCTCTTACACTCTACTTAGAAAGTATGGGGGAACAAAGAGTTATTCTACTATAAGATGCGGAGTAATAGAGAAGTAGACTTCGCGGTAGAGGGAGAAGAATAAGATAGAAAAACTAGTTTAGGCAACCTATGAGCTAAGACTAGAAGACCGTGAACAATATCGGGGAGAAGCGGGATTCAATAGTAAAAGCTGCGAGAGAAACAAGAGTGTAGAAACCTAGAAATGGTTACGTGGATGCAAGAAGATACTATAATACATGAAGACCTAGTAGTACGTGTAAACCGCTTTGGAAACAGCTCTTAGAACCATACATAGTTGCTGAGGGGGGCTAGCCTTAAAGGACTTGGCTTGGAGAATACGTAGGCTAGGCTTTATTGAGAAACGCTTGGTACTAGGCCTATTAGCTGGTATAGCTTCATCGATAGTTATTGTATTGTTTTACTGGCTCGTAGTACTAGTTGTTAAAATCAACTCAATGATAATTGGCGGCAACGGTATCGCTACAAGCGATTTATCAATAATAGCATTGCATTCTACTAGCCCACTCCTACTCCTCGTAATAGTACCTCTAGGAGCCCTCTTAAGCGGACTAATAGTTTCACGCCTTGAACCCCTAGCAAAGGGTCCTGGAGCCAACATCACTATAAAACTATACCACTACGGCCTCGAAATGAGGAAGCGTACACCTATAGTCAAGGCAATAGCATCAGCAATACTCGTAGGAAGCGGTGGTAGTGGAGGATTACAGGGGCCGAGCCTCCAGATAGGTGCGGGTATAGGGTCTAATATCTCGAGGCTCCTAGGCTTAAACCTAATAGAGCACCGTATCATGATAGTTGCGGGAATGGCTGGTGCTCTATCAGCAATATTCCGGAGCCCCCTCGGCGCTGCTTTATTTGCCGTTGAAGTACTCTATAGAAGGGACTTAGAAGCAGATGCCCTCGTATCAGCTTTTGTTTCAAGTATAACGTCTTATAGTATTGCCGTACACGTATTAGGCTATGAGTGGCTCCTACCACCAGCACATATCCCAGTACCATTACTCTTCGGCTTCACCCCCATACTAACATATATCTTACTTGGTGTAAGTGCTGCGGGTTTCACGTTAATCTATATACACTTATACCATGGAACCGTTGAGTTCTTCAACAAGCTAGAGAAAAAGCACCAGAAGCCATGGCTCAACCCGGTTATAGGGGCAGTTCCCGTAGCAGTACTTGGAGTAATAGCACCCTACGTTATTGGTAGTGGGAGTACAACTATATCCCTCATCCTCCAAGAAGCCTCCCGCGGAGAACTCAGTCTAAGAGTGCTCAGTTTAGGCGTAGAATTATCACTAGTAGCCCTCATATTATTCAAGATAATTGCAACTTCCCTATCAATAGGGAGCGGTGGTAGTGGGGGACTATTTGCTCCAAGTATTTTTATCGGCGGCTTATTCGGCTTACTCTACGGAATACTCATTGGGACTCCTCTCTCCAGCCTCCCACCCCACATATACGCTTACATAGGAATGGCTAGCCTCTTTGGAGCAGCAACTAATACTCCCCTAGCAACAGCGTTCATGGTAGCTGAAATGGGTGATAACTATACGTTAATCATACCAGCAATAATTAGCGCTCTAATAGCCAACGAGCTAATAAGATACGATACCCTATACCCAGCACAAATTCTTAGGAGAACCCACCCCCTCATAGCCAGTCTTAGAACCATACTTGAAACCATAAGATCTCATCCAAGGCTTAGAAAACTACGTGTAAGAGACTTCGAGAACCCCGAGTACCAGGCTGTAACCATAGATCATAGTCTCCGAGATGCAGTAAGGGTTATGAGGGAGTATAGGCAGAGGTTTATCCCAGTAATAGACAATAACGATAGGATTATAGGAGTAGTTGACTCAGAGACAATAAGATACGCTTACCGTAGGAAACTATATGATCGAAGACTAGGTGAGATACCGTTAAAGAAGGATTACGTGAGTCTAGAACCACTACGGGAGCTTGAGAAAGCTCTAGAAGAAATGATACACTATGGTAAAGACTACGCTATAATAGTGGATGGTGAAAAACGTTACCGGGGAGTATTATTAGTAGAGGATTTGTCAATTATAATATCACAGTACCTCGTACCCTAAGTAGAGGTAAATATACTTTACGAAACACTAATATATTCGTAAGAATACCGTTTTATGCAAATAAAGTACCCCTCTAGGAGTGGGTAAACAGTTCACTGGAGGAGAATATACCCGTGGGATATAGGTCGTATATAACAGCTCTATTCCTTCTATTAATAATCTTACAAGTAGCAGTCTACTCCAGCACTATCAATGCCTCTGCAGCACCACCACTAGAAAAGGAATGGAGTATAAGTGTTGAGGGCCCAGTATACCATATCCAAATAGCTGGTAATGGAGACTACACGGTCTTCGCTGTAGATACGCCGCCAAAGATCTATATCGTTGACACTAGTACTGGTAAAATACTATGGACCTACACGTATAGTAACAGTAGTTTGAGCATAGAATTAGCCCGAATGGATCCCACTGGGAGCTTCATAGCAGTTATCCTCTACTGGAAGAGTGGCGACCAATACTACTTTAAAGTACAAGCCATTTCAATTAAGAGTAAGAAGGTTCTCTGGGAATCAAACGTCTATACTGGTGGTGGATGGGACCTAGACTTCACAAATGATGGTAAAACAATCCTCGTATCTACTGTAAGCAACTATCTACTCGCATTAAACGCTAATAGTGGGGGAGAATTATGGAGGCTTAGGCTACCAGTAAACGCTACATATGGTTTAAGCCTCTACGATAATAGACTATACATTGGCGGGTTTATCCAGGAGCCTTATGCTGGAGCAATTATAGCCGTAGATATAGCTCAGAGAAAAATACTATGGGTTAACAAGAACCTAGAAGACGCAGTATTAGCCGTAGCCTACGATCCACTAGAAAATAAAGTATACGGTGGGCTAGGCATAGACGTAGGCTACAACCAGTATGCTGGGAAAGTAGTAGCAGTTAACGCGTTAAACGGCAATAAAATCTGGGAGTCAGAAGAGTTCGACGACTATGTTTGGAGCCTAGCAGTACTCGGAACAAAACATGTAGTAGCAGCCGTTGAGACCCAGGGGTTCCTTATACTCAACAAGGATGATGGAAGCCTATCATATGAGTACTCATTAGAACCGGGAGAATATGCTTCTGCTGTAGCAGTTTCAAACAAGTATCACGGCATAATAATATCATATTATTCTGCTAACGAGGAGCGGGGATATGTTGAATTCCTTAGAGCAAATCTAGCCTCCTGGCCTACTACGACTACAACTACTCCTCCCACAACCACTACGACTACAACGGCTCAAACAACTACTATTCCAACTAGTAGAGCCTACTGGGGTGTTAAGTGGCTTTCAAAACCCTATTTAGACTCTGATGGAATATTCGCTATACCGTCATGGCTTAGTGTTTCACTAGACGATAAATACGTAGCAATGACCTATATTGGTAAAGAGCATCTAAGACTAGTAGTAATAGACACTAGAACAGGTGAGGAGCTAATCAATACACCTCTCCCGGTAACCGGAAAGTATTATTGGACTGATGGACTAGTATGGAGTCCTGACTCCAGTATACTAACAATATACTCGCGTACCTACTACGATGAGAAGTATAGTAATGAAGAATACTTTATTCTATCATATGATTTATCCAACAAGGAGGTACGCTGGTTAAACTATACCACAGTAGAAGATGTTGTAGCAGTAAACGACGTATACATCCTCATAGCTCCAGAGGAGAGCGGCTACGTCTTCGAGCTAGCATTAATGAGGACGGGTGAAGTTATGGGTAATATAACCCTCCCAGACGATATTAGAGGAGGTTTAGGAGACTACTACTTCTATAAAATGGTCTCCAATACATCAGAAGATAATAGCAATGTATTACTAATATATAATGGAGCCTACGAAAACAAGTCCAAAATAATAATCGTCGACGTATTCTTCAAGAACATAAGAGTTGTTAAAGAATTCCCCAGTCAATCAATAGTTTACGCAACATTCGTCTCAAGTGGAGAATACGTTCTACTCCAACTAGTAGATGATAATGGAAAACATGTTTCAGCCCTAATGAACCCGGAGAACGGTGAAATAATAAAATACTTTGAAGACACCATCCCCCTAGAAAACCCGCTCCACGGAAAACTAATAGGATTCAGAGACGAGGCAACAAGAAATAGTAGACGATACATCTTCTACGAGCTAGATACGGGTAAAACATACCAGTATGAACCCAAATGCCTATTCCCAACACACCTCTTATCAAACGGAGACCTTCTAGGATTTACAACAATACTAGACAGCAACAACAATATCATAGGCTATAGGCTAGTCTACTTAGAAAAAGGATTAACAAGCAAACCCAGCGATGTATGCCAGCTACAAACAACCCAGCCCACAACAACATCCCAGCCAACTGCGAGTCAGACAACTACAACCCAGCCTACAAGCGGAGCAACAACTACGAGTCAAAGCACTCCAGCCCAACAGGCAACCACGCAGCAAACACCTACACAAACAAGTACAGCAACTACTGGCTCGGCAACCCTTATACCAGGCTTCTTATCAGGCTACCTATTATTCATAATAATAGCCGTCGTAATAATAGTAATAGTAGTTATAGCAGTCGTTATTGCAAAGAGAAGAAGGAGACAACAACCCTACTACCAGCCACCTCCCCCACCTCCTCCACCACCATACTAGAGAGAAACCTGAGGAGATAATTCAAGTACAATTGTTTTTTGTGTCATTGATTTTCGGGATAGTTTTATTTTCTAGTCTGGATACCCTATCCTAATGATGAGTCTTGGATGAATACAATCTATGCTTAAACCATGCTTATAGGTTAACAGAACTCGTAGCTGATACTTATCTAGACGAGAAATGTGATTGTATGTTATTATCAGGTGGTGTTGATACTGGCTTTATTGCTTTATCCCTCGTACTCCATGGTATTAAGCCTAGAACAATAACTGTAGTCTACGATGACGAGAGCCCTGATTATCATTATGCTAGACTCGTAGCGGGGAAGCTAAGACTAGATAACACTATTGTTTTCGGTAAAGAGTTTACTAAGGAGTGTCTTGGAAGAGTGCTAGAAGTTTTCCGTACTATTGATCCAATTGAAACTGTATGTGATATACCGTTGTGTATTGGGTTAATAGAAGCCTTGGAAAAGAATTGCA
>CAZWTS010000139.1:0-3159 GCA_964637085.1 uncultured Desulfurococcales archaeon
CCTACCATTATTGTAGACTATTGCTCCAGAGCAAATGTTTTCCCCCGATGGCATTGGCAAGGCTTCCTCAGTGCGCGGATCCATGACAATCGCGGTATCCTTGCCCCTAATGAAACGATACGCCTTGAAAACACGCATATGGAAGGCATGCTCTACTACAATATTCTCTACTACCTTTCCATCCAAATAAGCATTCATTAACGGATTTAATGGGACCCCATTATTGTTAATTGAATCGTATACCTTAAGCCATGTGTATTCTATACCATAAGGAGAAAGGAACTTATTTAATAATAACACATCATTACGTGCACGTGGGACTAGTTCTAATATCACGATACTACCTCTCCTTAATCCACGCCTAATACATCTCTTAGTATCCTCGTCTAGTTGTTGAAGCGAATTTACATAGAAGAAAGTATTACTAAAATCAATATCTATTAAAGAACACCTATCGTAAACATAAAATTCTATTTTATTCCTATTCAGGATATCCCTTAATCTTTGCCTACCACGAAATAATGCGAGAAGGTTACGTGAGGAGACTAGAAGAGCTCGCATTACGGCTCAGCCCCTGGCCATTCTTCACTTTAATAATGCTTCCGCCAGATTCCGGCGCGTACATCATCGCCTATTGTTGCGGTCGGTTATCGGTGCATAGGTCATCTCTTCCTAGACGGGGTTTCTCCTCACCCTTTCTTCTTCCTACTCTTACGTTTCTTTTTAGTTTTCCTCTTCCTCCTCTTTCTCTTTGTTTTCGATTTAGCAGACTTTGTTTTAGGCTTGGAAGCCCTCCTTTCCGCTTGTTCTCCTAAAACAATCGTCTTAGTCTCGAAATCACCGGGTAAGAGCACTCGTTCGCCATGCTCAGTCACGAATATTATTGCTTTCCAAGGCTTCTTTGATAAAACAAATCCTTCAAATAGGTACAAATCATCGTCTACATTGTACCATTTTGCTTTGTCTACGGGTAACACGAAGCCTTGCGAAACATTTGATCTATTATCTCCTTGTGAGTCTTCTGATTTTTCTTGTTTTTCCTCCTCAAGAATTACACCTATTTTTAAGAGTTTTGTAGGACGCGGACTAAGTGCTATTATTCTTCCCGTATATTCTCCGCCACCAACTTTTACTGTTAAACCGGGCATGCTTGCCTCTATTTCGACAAAAATGTCTTTTCTTCCCCGTACTATTTCTTCGAGTTTCTTATCTAGTAACTCATGTAGTTTATCATGTACGTCCTCCCCTTCTTTTATATTAATACTTTCCTCTATCCAGTCCTCTTTTACCGGTTTTAATAATAGTATACTAGTATCGTCAAATCTAGTCTCTTTAGGCGTATACTCTTTTACCCTGAGAAGAACTCTTTGCTTTTTCATCTCTTTTGCCTCTCTCTGCCTAGCACTTAGATATGATTCTCGGTATATTATTAATATCACATTTATTAAGTATTAGGTATTCTATTTCTTTTACTTAAATAAAGATCACATTATCTATAGACCGTAAAATAGATTTAAGTGTATGCTAAATAGTTTTCCTGGTGACTGAGCCTATTGTCCTCGAAACCCACCTTACAAGTATCAAAACATCTCTACGAGATAAGTGGAGAGGGCGCTTTTGCATATTTAGCTAGAGCAAAAGAGCTTGCTAGAAAGGGTATGAACATAGTTAGCTTCGGCATAGGCCAACCTGATTTCCCCACTCCTAACCATATAAGAGAGGCTGCTAAGAAGGCTTTAGACGAAGGCTTTACAGGTTATACAGAGACCGCTGGTATACTTGAGTTAAGACAAGCCATAGCAGACTATTTAAATGATCAATACAGTGCTGGCGTCTCCCCTAATGAAATAGTTGTTACAACTGGAGCTAAAACAGCCATATTATTAGCACTGGCATTATATGTGAAAGAAGGAGTAGAAGTAATTATACCAGAGCCTAGTTATCCCGCATATGCTCAAGTAGTAAAATTATTCCGTGGTAGACCAGTATACGTTCCATTGAAGTGGGAGGGAGGCGCAAAAGGTTTTAGCTTAGATTTAGAGTTAATCGAGGAGAAAATAACCGATAAAACAAGAATACTAGTACTTAACAATCCACATAACCCTACTGGTGCTGTCTTCACGCCTAAACAAGTTGATGAGTTATTAGAATTAGCTAGACGAAAGAATATTATAATAGTAGCTGATGAAATATACGATAACTTTGTATATGATGGAGAATTCAAAAGCGTGTTATCGTTTAGCGATTGGAGAGACTATGTAATATATGTTAACGGATTTTCTAAAACATTCGCCATGACTGGATGGCGTCTTGGATACATTGTAGTTCGAAAGGAAGTAATAGATAGAGTAATAGACCTAGCTGTAAACGTATATAGCTGTGCTGTAAGTTTCGCGCAAAAAGCAGGAGTAGCCGCGTTAAAAGGCGACTGGAAACCAGTTCGCGAAATGATAGAAATATTTAGGAAGAGAAGAGACCTACTATACGAATTATTAAAAGACATCCCAGGCTTCGATGTATGGCGTAGTCCCGGCACCTTCTACATGTTCCCCAACATAACCAAAGCTATAGTAGAGACAGGTATGAAGAACTCTAAGGAGTTTGCCGACACTATACTAGAGAAATACGGCGTAGTAATATTACCTGGAACAGCTTTCCCAGATAGAGCTGGTGAAGGATTCATTAGATTCAGCTTTGCAACAAGCTTTGACGATATAAGGGAAGGTGTTAAGAGGATAAAACAAGCCGTTGAGGAACTCTCTAAACACTAGTTCTCTAGGTAATGATACGGGAATTAGAAAACTATTGAACTCCTTATTTTTTCTCCCAATTATTAAGTTTTAAAATTATTGGACGCAGAAATAAACTAATGGTTCCAGAATCCAGAGAACAATATTATTACGAGGATGCATCGCTATGAGAATACGTTATACATTAGCTGGGCTGGGATTCCTTTATGTAGCGCTACCGAGTCAACCATATGTGCCATGGGTGCCGACTAGAGATCATGTATTGAATAAGATTTTTCGACTAGCAAGGCTCAATAGAAACGACGTATTCTACGACCTAGGATGCGGTGATGGACGCGTTGCTATAGAAGCATCAAAGAGATTCGGTGTTCGATCAGTCTGTATTGAAATAAGAAGAGATCTTGTCGAG
>CAZWTS010000140.1:0-3498 GCA_964637085.1 uncultured Desulfurococcales archaeon
ATGAGAACAAGTGGTGTAGAGGAAATGTTTAAAAGAATACTGGGAGATCCACGTATTAAAACAGTATATGAGTTGTCTAGAATAGTTATGGGTAAAGACCCGGTTCACGGCTGGCCTCATGTCGAAAGAGTTTTAGGCCTCGCGTTAAAGCTAGCTGAGAAATACTATGATAGAATAGACTTAGAGGCACTAGTTGTAGCAGTACTACTACACGATATAGGTAGGAGATTCGAAGAAGACTATGGACAACATCACGCAGTTATAAGTGCTAGTCTAGCAAGAAGAATCCTAGTAGCAATGAGTTATAGTGAAGAATTTGTCGAGAAGGTAGAGCAAATAATATTATCACATAGCTTCTCCCTAAAGAATAAAGCGGAAACCCTAGAAGCGAAAATACTAAGCGATGCAGATAAACTAGACGCTATTGGAGCCATTGGTGTTGTAAGAGCCTTTATGCTTGGAGGCGAACGTAGAGAAAGCATAGAAGAGAAATTAAATCATTTCCACGAGAAGCTATTGAAGCTTAAAAACCTATTATATCTAGAGGAGTCGAAGAGGATGGCCGAGCGTCGCCATAGGTTTATGGAATTATTTCTAAGAGAACTAGAAAGAGATCTACTGGAATCCGAGATCACTCTTTCATAGCCTCTATTGTATAGAGTTCCCAGAAGACGTATCCAACGGATACGAAAGTAAATAGGAATGCGGCTTGAGCTACAATATGCGGATTATATCTTACTATTTCTAGTGAACCTAAAACTACTAGCCCCGAGCCAGCATCAATACTTAGTTGAGTTGAGCCCAGGAGCCCGAGTCCCCTCAGCATTCCTAGTACGCGATTATATATGTTGGGTACGATAACGAAGCTATAGATAAACGATACTACTATAGCTGTATAAGCTATACTCGCTCTAGCTCTATGACTTATTACTGGTAGATGGGTGAGGCCTAGTAATATGTTAACCGCTATTACGAGGAACCCAAGATATCTTGCTAGATCCATTGCGGCATCTAATCCTAGATGTACTATACTGTACCCCATATAGACTATATATGTTGACGAGGGTGATACGAGAGCATTTACTGCCCCATTAATCTCTATCCAGGGCATTGATACTACGAGGAAATACGTTATACTAGAAGTAGTAGCGAGAACAATAGGTACAATATACCTTAAAATAAACATATAGCCTCTATACCTATTCCTCTGACTCAACATAGAATCCCTCCCGTACTGTTTTCCCATTACGCATGTATTCTACGAAAACATAGCCGAAGCTATGTTCTCCTACTGGTATTATTATTGGGAGTTCACGGTAAACAGCAGTTATATTAGTATTATCAACTAGTCTAATAGCACCAGTAGGGGTGCGATCGTATAGCCTAATGCTTATATTCATTTCTAGACCTTCACTAGCAATCCATTTAGGTCCTTCAACTATTACTCTAATATATTCTCTTTTATCTTCAACTCTTACATTAATATCACATGAATATATTAGTCTTATACCATACGATCTGAATACAGCTGTAGCGTTAAGATATCGTACTAAGCCCGTAAAAGATATATCAATATATTTACCGGTAGTACAAGCGTATTTCAACACACTTGGCTCAACCATAATGTAGAGCTTGTTATTCCTGAAAAGAGTTCTTAGAGGATATACTATTCGATCCCCTATCCTAATGCTTATATTATGTACTCCGATAAGCTCGGTATTCCTAGTATTATAGTATAGTATAATCGTGTTATTATCATCCAGAATACTATACTTATAGTAACGTATAATTGGCTGAGGTAGAACAGGTGGAGCAGCATTCATTAGAGGCGAGTATACGTTAACAATTCCAACCATTAATACAACAATAAGTATAGGTATACCGTAGACGATGAGGACATTAACTATATCCCTAATAATCCTCTCAGATACCATGTCCTATCATCTATGGAAAAATATAATCTATTTATGATAAAAAAGAGTATTTTTAGAGGGTTACTCGAATGGAGTCTCAGTATTACTGTTACTCCAGTATAGCTTCAATACAATCTCTGCTGGCGTTATTGGCAGCTTTTGTCCCTCACTCATCTTGAATATTAGGTTTACATGGTAGGTTGTACCAGCTGGTAGCTGGAATAACCATCCACTCCATCCACCAGTGAGTAGGTTGTAGCTCGCTACTTTAGCACCCGTATCATCGGTTATTAGTAGGGTTGCATTGTATACTTCTGCTGGTAGAGTTGTAGTAGCACTAAACCCTATCCAGTAAGCATTAACTGTGTCGAGGTTCTTTATTACTAGGATGTCATGGTATTCTACTGTTTGATAAGTTATATGTATACTAAACGTAGCCGATGTACTATTCTGACCTATGTTAACGCTTATAGTGTTTCCGCCAAGTCCCGTTTGATTGGCATTTGATCCTCCATCAAACACTATTGTCGGTGTAACATAGTTTACCGTACCACTAATAGGATACGATACTATTACGCCAGCATACGCTAATGGTACTGCTACTAAGAGTAGCGCTAAGGGTAGAGCCAGCACCTTTAAAAGCTTTCGGGTCTTCACAGCACTCACCTATGACACACTTCTTCTTATACTATATGTTAAGATTTGTTTTCTAAGTTTAAAAGTGTACCTCACATATTAATACTACTAATTAACGACGTTGTAAACATTTCAAAAGTTTTATCCTATATTGATAATTAAGATGTTAGTACTTCTAACTAGATACCACTATTAGTTTATACATATCCTATTTTAGCCGCCAACAACACTTTCTACAACACGTAAAAATCTCTCGGGGTTTATGAATCTTGCATTTAGCAGTTATAGGTACGGGCCGTGTTGGAAGACCTACAACCTATACTCTCCTCTTAACCCGATTATTCGATGAGATAAGTGTTGTCGACATTAAACCGGGACTAGCTAGGGCTTTTGCAGAAGAACTCAAGCATGCAGCGGTAAGTAATAGGATTGACGTGAAGATACATTGGTTTAATCGAGACGAGGATTTAAGTGGAGCAGACGTAATAGTAGTATCAGCTGGCTATCCACGTAAGCCTGGAGAAAAAATAAGTCGAAGAGACCTTGCTGGACGTAATGCCGAGATAATCAAGTATATCGCTGAAGTAGTACCACCAAATAATCGTGGTGCACGATACATTATAGTAACTAACCCAGTAGACGCTATGGCTACATTATTCAGGCAGGTAAGCCGCGAAGAATTCGTTATAAGTACTGGTACTCATCTTGAAACACTAAGATTCCGTACAGTTATGGCTGAACACGCTAACGTACCCTTCACTAGAGTTGAAGGCTATGTTGCAGGCGAGCACGGCGAAGAAGCTGTTATCTTATGGAGTACTGTTCGTGTAAACGGTGTACCAGTAGAAGAATACTTCCATGAAAACAACATGGTCTTAGACAAGAAAGCCATTGAATGGTATGTTAAAAACGTTTCAAGCAAGGTCATAATAGAGGGTATGGGTGCAAC
>CAZWTS010000141.1:0-6941 GCA_964637085.1 uncultured Desulfurococcales archaeon
CCTATCATCGATTCCACCTATCTTCCTAAACCTTATCAAACCGTCATCTTCTATGTTTGTTACCACGAGTCCCAATTCATCCATATGTGCAGCTAAGAGAATAGAAGGAGAACCCTCTCCCACCTCTAGTATAACGTTACCTATAGGGTCTACAGAGACTTTCCCATATTTCCTCGCATAGGATAATATTGTTTTCCTTATTCGTTCCTCGTATCCCGAAACTCCAGGCGTATGTACTAGGGTTTTAAACAAGTCGATGTACGACATTTCTAGTCACATTTATGGAGAAGTAGAATACAAGGTTAAATAATGTATTCCGTTTATTAAAATTACAGATGACATTATTTTTTACCACTTTTATCCTGGTCTATTCTTGCTAGAATGAAAGCACGTATAATGAAGAATAATCCTACTCCTAACAGAATTATAGATGACGTCAGATTTAGTAAACACATGTGTGTTAAGAAGACATCTATTAACCCAATTATGCCAGCTGCAAAGAGGAGCCCACCAATTATTGAACCCGCAAAACTTAGAGTTCTTGCATTGCCTATAGGGTTTCGCACATAAGAGTATAGTGATAACATTAATACTCCCAAAGCCACTCCTACCGCTATACCTATAACTGATGCTGGCATCGCCATGATCAGCCCTTCAACTTCTTTATTATATCTTCTACTATGGCTGTAATCTTCTCTTTTGCCTTATATATTTTATCGTATCCTACATTTAGGGGTTCTCCACCATCGACTACTACTTCACCATTTATTATTACTGTTTCAACTCTATGGTATAGGTCTAACAATATATCGTATATTATGTCCCTAAAGGGTATTAGTGGCCAGCTCGGAGGCTTCGAGAAGTCTAAAACTATTATATCTGATTTCGAGCCCTCCACTAATACGCTAAAATCCTCTAAGCCGAATATTTCCGCCGGTCTCATAGAAGCATATTTTAATGCCTCCTTAGAACTAACCTTATCTTTAATCCATAGTCTCCGAGCTACATCAAACATGCTATACTGTGGTGCTACTCCTATTGCAAGGCCAGCTCCTGGAGCCCATCTATGTATATTGGGAAATGTTATAATGGTGTTTTCCGGTTTTATCATGCCTGGAGGATCTATTAGTATTCTAGCCCCCCCGGGCATTTTGGACGGCTTTGCTACTACCCTATTATTCCCTAGTTTCTCCGAGTACTTTCTAGCATCTATTGAAGACTCCACTAGTACGTAAACACGTACTCTATTTTCTCTCCCATCCCACTCCCTAATTATTTTATCAACATCATTCGCATAGGGATCCACTAACAATAGTAAACGTAACCCAACCTCAAATAAACCACGTGCTATAGTGTGTATGTTTTCTTGGTCTATAATACCAACAGTTGTTACTCCATTACTTAGTAACTCGTATCCAGCCATCAACGATATATTATAGTAATCATTAACACTTAGAATAGAAGATAATTCAAAAGGAGTTATAATACCTTTAAGCAATAAGTATCTAAACGGATAAAATGATATACGCGTTACTGGACTAATGGTTCCTGGGACAACTAATCTACTCTCTAATGACAGGTAGAGCTCAGCTAATTTATATTCGTCGGGTGGTGTTCCCTCCCCTATTTTAATGATGTTTCCGTTCTCTAAGTAGATGAATCCTTTAGGTATTACATCTAGTTCCTCGCCGTAAAGGATTGCGGCATTCCTTATTAGTATTCTAACCAATAGTAGCTCCCTCTACTGACCCGCCTTAAACCATATTTAAACTTATAAGTATAATTAGTATTTAGCATAAGGGATAATCACCATGTCAGAGAGCCTAGAACTCGAATGCATCTATAGTAGAGTTTCACGTTTACTAGGATGTAACGGGTTTCTAGGATTCGTGTTAGGTGATCTTAGGAGTGTATTCAAATTATTACTTACATGTAGATCAGAGAGACCTGGCGGAAGGTTATGGGAGGTCGTTGCAGTAGTGGATAGATATTTAGATCTAAAACCGTACAATCTCTACTGTATCGTTGGCTGCTACGTGTTATGTACTCTAAGAGGTCAGAGAGCATTATTTAAGGAGTTGAGAAGAAGAATCCCCATAGACAAAACTGGTATCGGTAAAGGAGAGAGAACATGGCTTATACACAAAGTTAATGAATACAAGCAGTTTAGTGAAGACTATCTACAAGATCCTGATAAAATAGTTTTAGAGTGCCCGTCGGTTGATTTAGGTTATGTTATCGGGTGGAAAAACTATATTTTGGCGCATCCAGAGATTAAGGACATTACTAGTAGGTTAAGAGGTATTCCTATTAAAATAAAAGATGTGGGCGTGTAGAGAAAACTATTCCAACCTCTCGGTTCTCAGTGTGAACTTTTCCTTTCCTAGAACAAGGTCTACTTCGAGTCTGCTAGGCGCTCCCAAGCTACCATGTCTGGTTACTTTTATACCAGCAGCTATTACTCCAGCCCTAACCGCTTCGAGGTAATCATTTGTTTCTAGATAGTACGTGTTGAAGGCTGCATCAAATACGTCGCCAGCACCAACTGTATCGACTACTTTACTAACTCTGTATGCTTCTATTCTTGTTATTTCTTTCTTTGTTATTAAGACCGCCCCCTTGCTACCCATTTTAACTACTATTGCCTCCAACCGTTCTCTAAGTAATGACTTAGACAATTTCATGTTAAGTGCATTGAATTCTCTCTCATTTAAGAATAAGTGGTGAACCTTTCCCATAACTTCTGCTAGTTCCTTGGGTTTATCTACGGCTTTACGCCCTGGGTCATAGCTTATTATGGTTGTTTTACTAGCCTCAATTATTTTTTCAACTATTTTAAAAGTGTCTTTAGGATCGAGCCCTGCTATATGTACTATATCGGGGTTCTCATAATTATATAGTTCTAGTACATAATCTATTGTTAACGCATTATTGGCACCTCGATGAGATGCCATGGCATATTTTCCGTCTGGTAACGACAATACTACAACTGTTCCAGGACCACCACTAGCTCTGCAAAGTCTTGAGGCATCAACCCCCGTAGATGATAGAAGTTCTACGAGAACTCTCGAAAAAGGATCAATACCAGTACAGGCTGCTAGAACCGCTTGGTGCCCCAGCCTTGACACTGCTATAGCGTAGTTTGTTGCCGACCCCCCTATGCTAATATATGAGTCTCTACCATAAACTCTATCTTCAATACCAGGAAGCCTATCTACGTACATTATTATGTCTAAATTAAGCCTACCCGTAGAGAGGTGCTTATAACTATTTTTAGACAAGCTCTCATCCTTGCAGATTCCTTTTATCTTCGCAACAGACTTGGATAGAAGTATTTCTTGCCTTTTTCTTCTTTTAATTGATCCCACTCATACAAGATCTTCACGGCTTCATTAGCTGTTTTTATAGCATCTTCTTCTCCGGCACCAGCTATCATTTCACCAGTAACACGATTAGCTACTACTGCACATACCATTCCCGCTCTCACACCATAAATATTAGCTAACGTGAACAGAGTTGCAGACTCCATTTCAAAATTTAATACTCTTGCCGCTTGTAGATCTGGTATTAGATTCTTCATCCAACTCTGCATGTATCCCTTATATCCTGGTCTTCCCTGACCCGTATAGAAACTATCAGTACTAGCCGTTAAGCCTACGTGGTATTTTAGTCCAAGGCTTTCAGCTGCTTCTATTAATGCTAATACTACCTCGTAGCTAGCAACTGCTGGATATTCTACTCTAACGTATTGTTTACTCGTTCCCTCAAGTCTAACAGAACCAATAGTTATTATTATATCTCCTACACCAACGTACCCTTGTATTGACCCAGTAGTTCCTACACGAATAAAAGTATGAGCGCCAACTCTCAATAATTCTTCAACAGCAATAGCCGTTGACGGACCGCCAATACCCGTTGAAGTAGCTGAAATCGGTACGCCCTTATACCTACCAGTATAGGTATTGTATTCTCTATGACGGGCTACTTGTCTCTTCTCATCCCAGTACTTAGCTATTTTCGGCACTCTATCTGGGTCTCCAGGCAATAAAACATAGGGTGCTACATCTCCCGGCTTAACCATTAAGTGATATTGCAATCCTTCTTCGGTTTCAGGTGTATCAGCTGATTTCAACTTCATGATCCTTGTCCCTCGAAGGTTTTTGTATTAGTTATAGGCATTCCACCTTATAAGTAGAACTTTAATAGACACATTATATGGTTATCTAAAAGTATACTAGGCTTAAACTAGGCGATAGTATGACAGTTAGAGTAATTGATGGAAGGAGAGCGCTAAAGAGGATCATGGATGATTTCCTAAGAGAACTTTATAATTATAATAGTATTATCAAGAAGTACGGTTATTATCTGAAACCCTATCATATTGTTACCTATAAGTCGCGAGCTGGCGTCAAGAGGTACTATTATTATGGTAGGTATTGGTATAAAGTGGAATATGCGGGAAAAAAAGGCAAGACTAGCCTAGTTAAATGGGAATATCTCGGAAAGAATAAGCCATTAGAAGAACTGCCAGACCCTCCCCGCCATCCTTTAGAGAATGTTGTTTTCCTCGTAGAAGGTGATGACGTCTTGCTTAGAGACGAAGACTATCTTAGACTTAAAAAGTACTTTAAGGGTTTTAAAATAATAGTAGAACCCAATAGAAGAATATAGTTTAGCCTAAGAGTACTCCTGGCTTAGTATTTATATGGGCTCCCAGATAGAGTGAAATATGAGTTACTGGTATGGAATGAAAAATGTCTTCGAGAACAGCTTTCGTCGACTATAAGAAGTATCCGTTTCTCGTAAACATTAGGAAATATGTTGAGAGGAGATGGGCTCATGGCCTCACATTAATTGATATCTTGAGTATGCTTGGATCAACTGTAATGTTAAGAGCAAAGCAACGTGTAATCGATGCAATAGAGAGGGACGCTATAAGTGATCCTCCTTACAATATAGGTGTTGATGACGAACTATTAGCGTATCATGTAAGTCTCGTTATTGTTAGCGCTATAGGGGATAAATGGTTGATGCAGAGCTACGCCGTTAAAGAGGCAAAAAGAGTTTATAGTCATCTAATAGAGGAAGATGATAGAGTTGTAGAGGCCATTGGAAGATACCTTGGATTAAACCTAAAGTATAGTCCAGAGGAGGCAGCACGGATACCTTACGCGTATTCGAAGGGAACTACTATATACATATACTTGCCCTATAGGATACACTTCTACGATTACGTGAAATATACTAAGCGTTTAGTAGGTGATCCTTCATGGAAGCTTACTAATCAATTCCTAAAGAAAGGGTACATTTACCTTGAACGTAAACGTGTTGCAAGAATAATAGAAGAGGTCCTAGCAGAACGAATTCTAGAACAATTGGTACCACTAGAGGAAGTACCAGCTATTATAAAGGACTTAGTTGAAGAGTTAACGAAGAAATTAAGTGAAAAAAGAGGGAAAATAATAAGCGAAATAATAGAGAGTGGAGGTAAAGTACGTGATAAAGGAATAGGACTACAAGAATTATCAGAAGAGTTTAGTGGAATAATAGACGTAGAACTATTTCCGCCATGCATGAAGATCATATACGATAAAGCTTTGAAGGGAGAACATCTTAGCCATCACGAACGCTTCGCTATAGCAACATTCTTATTAAATATTGGAATGGACGTAGACTCGGTCGTAAATATTTTTCGAAATATGCCTGATTTCAATGAACGAATAGCTAGGTATCAGGTGGAACATTTAGCTGGACTGCGCGGGTCTAGGAAAAAATATCTACCCTATAGTTGTAGTACTATGAGGACTATGGGTCTTTGCATAGAGGATTGCGGAGTGAAAAATCCATTAGTCTATTATTGGAGACGAATTAGAAAAAAGTATAGGAGAGCAAAGAGAGGAGAAGAACGAGAAGCTGAAAAGAACGAATAAGTTCTAATAAAACTCGAAGACTATTTTCTCGTATCCATTAATTTTATCTCCTTTTCTAACCCAAAATAAGAGGATATTATTGTCGCCTAATACCTCGTAATCAGCTGTAATATTAACCTCCACTATACGTGTGCGCGGTGGAAAAATCCAGTGAACCTCATAGTCGTACTCAGCTATATCGGCTTCATATTTGTTTTCATAAGTATTCGGTCCTCGCCTAAATTTCCCTTTGAAGTATATTATGAATACAACATACGCTATTTCAGCTACTCCCCTATGTTCTATGCTAACTGTTTTCACTACTGGTCTAACTCTTCGACCGTTAATAACAACTTCCTCTTGGTCTAGAAAATATTGCATATTGTATGCTAGGCGGGTAACTTCTCTCTCATATTCTAATGGTTTATGAGCTAAGCTTAAATAGTAATAGTCTGGATCATAGTAGTCATATATTACTATCTGATTAATATCGCCTCTACGTGAAACATTAAAGAACCCTTGGGCATGAATAGGTTCTGGTTCCCTCATAATTGTACTACACCTCTCAACTCCTTCCATAGTAGGGTAAGAACTAATATTTCGAGTTTACCTAGAATATTAGTTTGAACGTGATGAGGGGTAGCAAAGCTGAAGTATTGATGAACCCTAGTGTGGCTGACCCCATACACTAGAGTCAGGTATTGTTTATGCTTTCCTCTACCGAGATGGGAGTACTTGTAGTTGAGCTATACAAAGTAAATGGTTAATCTTTTATCTGTTTTATCATAAAATAACTCCCTACGTGTATTTGTTTCTCCTCCAATTAAGTTATCTGATAATATTATATAGTTATAGAGGAAAGCTCCAGGAGTTATTATTGTTAGATACCGTGATACCTCAAGGTTGGTAATCCTTAATTCAAAGCCTCCTACTACGTCGTAGTCTATTATATCTATTCTTGGAGATTCAACTGGTTCTATATTCTCTGATAAGTATATGTAAAAGTACTTCCGCTTACCAGCAATTACGTCT
>CAZWTS010000142.1:0-3084 GCA_964637085.1 uncultured Desulfurococcales archaeon
TCTCTTCTCTTGCGACATCAAAGTTCTGCATCAATGAATTGAACAGATCAAAACTCTTTCTGACTTCGTTATATGGATTATATTTTGTTACTAACATTTCTGACTCCTTGATATTCTTTCTTTTTCTAAGTGTATTATAGATTCAAGTTTTCCATTTTGAGTGCAACTTTGGTTGCATTTTTATCTTTTTTCAGAAAAGATTTTCTCCTTGAACTCTTTGAGTTTCTCCTCTAATCCCCTAGTATATGGTATATCAAGTATTACTAATACTCTTGGAGAACGATTAACATTATCGAGTTTCTCCTTTAAGCCTCGGGGACCGCTTGGAACTAGTTCTACGGGTAATCGCTCTGCAACCGGGTACTTACCCTGCTTCTCTTGGAGATAATATATTATCGCAGCCGATACTACTCCATCAGCATCCCAGTCCCCTATAACCAATACATAGTCTTGACTCAATGCTTCTTAACCCCACTACACCAGTTATTATGGTTGGGGAACCCTTATATGAGTAAGCGTAGCTACGCGGACATATTAAGGCTTTACAATAAGGCTTGGAGTCTACGGGAAAAAGGTTTACGCGAACTAAGTACAAGTAAGCCAGAAGCCATTAAAACTCTTATTAGAGCATTAGTTGAAATGCTTAGAGCTCTAGCACTCTATGCTGGCCGCGTACTCTATGGCGTTGAAGACCCGGTCTACCTTGCCGCTATCCTATTAGATGAGGGATTAATAGATAAACACTTGTATTCTCTAATAGTTGAAGTAGAAGTCACTAGGGGAGAAAAACTAGATTCACTACTAGAATCCCTAAAGATTATAGACGAGAAAATAAGGAGATTAGACCCATATATAGGTGAGCAATCACGCCTATTCCGCTACTAGCCCAACCTACTACATACTGGGCAATTGGGATTGCGCTTCAACTTTATTACTGTAAACTCTCCCCTCAACCCGTCGTATACTAGCATTTTTCCCTCAAAACTAGATCTCCCCTCAACTATTAGCTTTAAGACCTCATTTGCTTCTAATACACCGAGAACCCCAGGCGTGGTAGGGACTATAGGGAGAGGTGTTTCACGCGGTGGCGGGGGAGCTGGCATGATACAGTTAAGGCACGGGGTTTTACCCGGTATAACGGTCATTAACTGGCCGTACCATCCCTCAACTCCAGCGTGAACTAATGGTTTACGGTGCTCTACACACGCCTTATTTAATATTAGCCGAGTCTCCCAGTTGTCTAGAGCATCAACTACTATGTCTACTTTTCCTACAAGCTCCATTGCAAGCTTCTCGTCTAGCTTAGCTTTAACGGCTTCTATCTCAACATTTGGATTCAACTTGCGTAGACGGTTTGCTGCAACATAGACTTTGGGTTTACCTAAATCATCGGTAGTGTAAAGAATCTGTCTATTCATATTACTAAGCTCTAATACGCCATCGTCAACTAAGATAAGCTTACCAACACCCATAGCTGTAAGATAAATTGATACAGGTGAACCAAGACCGCCAACACCGACTATGAGGACTCTAGCTTTCTTAAGCTTAAGTTGGGCTTCCTCACCCCATACCCTAAGCTGTCTATCATAACGTTCTCTTTCTTCACTCAATAAACTCATAGATATGCTCCCAAATAATCTACACGTATAACAGGGTTAATTATTTTCCCCTTAGAATATGTCCTCGAAAACCGTGTTTCTTCTATGAAGCATTGTTTTAAGCAATGGATTACTAACCCTACGTAAAATGGAGTCGCCAAGTCCTCTTGCAACTTCATCTCCTATTCTACACGCTTTTTCAATTAATATTAAGGGTCTAGGATACCCAGTTCTATCGTCGCTCAAGGTAAAGAGTTCTCTTAGACCCTCCCTCGCATCTTCATCACTGTAATGGCTTCTATAAAACAATTGAATTATCGGACCATGTCTAGTAAACTTAGCGTACCATAACTTATTTGTTTTCTTTGATTTTTTCTTTAGTATAATATCGCTTAATCCAAATAATGGAATATATCTAAAGTCACTCATGAGTTCTGAGTAATTTATAATAGTAGCTAGTGTCTTTTCCTCACTTTGATCGGGCTCTTCGATAACATTGGTGATGTCTAGTGCTGCTTTATCAAGGTTTCTCCAAATATAGGTTAATACTACGGTATCATTTATCCATGATAAGATCGGGTTAACTCTACTAATATAATTGTCGTCGGGGTTGCTTGTAACCCAGAATATATGTACGTGTTCCTTTTCTGCTCTATCTAGTAGATTATTAATTAACGTGTTTAATACTTCTTTTTCAACCACGAGGGTCGTGTAGTCAACTATATCGTCAAATTTATTACCTGTGAAAATCTTCATGGAAGCTATTTCATCGAACAAGTAGCTATAAAGCCCTGGCAAATAGTCTACGAGGCGCTTAAGGGATTCACGTACTGTTTCACCCGATATGTTTCCCTGAAGCTTCTTATCCAAGTAATTGAGAAACGATGTAACTATATCTTCAAGCTCGCTTCTAATAGTTGATGGATCCCCTCTCTCAACGAGTCTAGAGAATAATGTTGATTCTATAAATAATGATTCCCTCATAAGCTCCAAATAATTCCAGTTAAAGAATATTCTCTCCTTCTCACCTAGTGAGTGAATCGCTGTTAGAGTCTCATAGATTCTCTGAAAGATCTTGCTCCTAAACCTAGCTATCCTCTTAGGCACTATTATAAGAGGGAAGGGTTTCTTAGACCCTAAATCCCCGCTTAACGGTTCTACGTGGAATGCTTTTTGACCGCCTTCAACGGCTATGCCGTAGGCTGTTAAAAGAGATATAATACTGCCTACACGGTCTTCAATAACACTATTGCTACCAATATAGCTTGAGGAAACATGTTCCAAACCATGAATAGTATCGGTCTCAGTATGTAAGAGTATTTCATCACCTAGATTCCGTATCTCCTCATTTACTTTCTCCTCGAATCCTTCTGCTAGTAGGCTGAATACACCACCTATATTCAAGCTGTTACCCTCTAAAACTAGCCCACTTTTATAGGATTCTAGTTCACTATTATGTAAGTGCTGGCTAAATATGTTTCTTACA
>CAZWTS010000143.1:0-8666 GCA_964637085.1 uncultured Desulfurococcales archaeon
ATAGGAACTGCCACATTATTATACCCCATAGGGCTATTGGCGCCATGTCACTCCATTTCTCTGGGGGGATGAACATGAGTGCTCCTAGCACGAATATTGTGAGCCAGAGTATTGTTGTGAGTATATTGTTTAAGAAACTAAACTTATATCTCCAAAGCCTTAGGAAATGCAACCATATTATCGCTCTGATACGTGTTTCAAGCACTTTTACACCACCCCACTTTTCTTAATCATTCTCTCGGAGCCTCCTATAGCGAGACCCGCTATTCCATTATATATAAACGTTAATATTATTAGAGCTGATATAAGGGCTAGTAACGCCTTTACTTCTGGTATAGCATATGTTGCTGTAAGCTTGGCTGCTTGAACAACGTAGAGAGTCGGGAAAACTCTCGACATTTCTCTAAGTATAGTTGGGAGGACTTCTATTGGATAGAAAACGCCGCTTACGAGAAGTATTAAGGGGGTTAGAAACGCGACGATATTGGTTTCTTCGCGGAGTACTAGTGTTAATGACGCCACTACAACTGATAACCCTATGAGTGGAAGCATGCCAAGGTATACGATAACGAGTATGAGGAATAACTTGCCAGCACCTAGGATTCCCTCAAATAATATGGCTCCTGGTAGTACGGCTAGCATGCTCACGGTGCTTGAAAGTATAGCTGACGGTATAGGTTCGAGTAGGAGTACCTTGTATGTTTTTGTTGGTGTGAGGAGGAGATAGGGTAGTGTTCCAAGCCATCTATGATATAAAGCTGATGTTGCAACAGTATCTACTATTATTAAACTAGACATAACGATACCGCTACTAGCTAAGATATAGAGTACTGGATTACTAACACCGAGCCTCTCCCTATACATCTCAAGGCTACCATAGATTATGCCTAAAGCAAGTATTAGGAACGTCATTAGATAAGGCCAGATAAGCATGGAGAACAATAGCCACTTATTATTTTTCATCCAAGCAAACGTGGAGAATATACTAGCCCTAATAATGTCAAGGCTAGTCGACGGCATGTTCTTCAGCCTTCTTGGATTCTTTTGTTAACAATATGAATACATCCTCTAGTGTGGGCTCATGTACTCTAACCTGATAGACTTTTATACTATTGGAATAGAATGCATCAATACTTTTAGCTATAATGGGCTCCTCTTCACCTGGTTTAACAACTATTCTAAGCCTAGCTCTACCCTCCTCTAATGGCTCTAAAGCGAGTTCTCTAATACCTATAAGTTTTGAGATTCTTGCTTCAAGGTCTCCTAGTATTGAGTGAGGAGCTGCTATAACCATTTCAATTGCTAGTCTATCAGCAGCTCTTCTTTTAAGCTCGCTTATAGTTCCATAAGCTATTATTCGTCCTTCATTTATTATTGCTACGTGATCACATATTAGCTCGGCTTCAAACATATTGTGTGTTGTTATTAATACTGTTTTTTCCTCCTCTCTAGCAAGCTTTACTAGTAATTCTCTTATAGTTCTAGCAGACATGGGGTCCAAGCCTATAGTGGGTTCATCGAGTATAAGGACTGGTGGATCGTGTAGGAGTGCTCTGGCAAGAGCTAATCGGGCCTTCATTCCCAGACTATATTCTTCATAGAGTTTATCGGCTGCACCCAGTTCTTTTAGCCCTACAAGTCCTAGTACTTCCTCTATTCTTTCATCGAGTTCACGACCTTTTAAGCCTCTCAGCATTCCAAAATACTTCAGGTTTTCCCTACCAGTAAGCTTCCAGAAGAAGCCCTTCTCAACACTCAATGTTACTCCTATTACTTCTCGCACTTTTTCTGCTTCATCTATTATATCGTATCCTAGTACAGTAGCCCTACCCTCATCCGGGATTAACAAGGTGGTTATTATCTTTACAGTCGTAGTCTTACCAGCTCCATTGGGGCCTAGAAGTCCGAAGACTTCCCCCTTTATAACGTTAAAGCTCACTCCCTTCAATGCTTTTACAAGCTTCTTCCTACGTTTAAAGAATCCCCTCCTCTCCCATGTAACATAGTTTTTAACTAGTCCTTTAGCCTCAATAGCGTTGGCAGGCATTGTCCTTTTACCCCCTTATGTTTACCTGAGAGACACTTATCTTAATCCACATACATAAATACTATGTGGATTAAATTATCGTAATGTTTAGTTTAGTCTCCTCCACACATAATATAACATTACTTAGAATACAATGTATTCCGGACTGGACAAACACTCCTATAGGGGCACTTATTACATTTACCCGCTGACGGGTTAGGCTTAGGGTCCCGTTTAAAAGTCCAGTATGCTAGAGCCCATGAAATAAGTCCTCTAGCACGTTCTTCGTCGTGTACTAGTATGTGTGTTCTAATGTTCTCTGGTGGTGTTTGTTTATTCTTTACATACAGTAATGCTTCAATAAGCTCGCTTCTATTTCCTTTAATAATATAGTATTTAGTATTTGAGACCTTGAAGCCTAAAAGGTCAAGGATATATAGTTGTAGTCTAGCTAATGCTTCATCTCCTAGGCTTAACCTAGAATACCTACTAGTACTAGCCTTTACAACTAGTAGTATCTCATCTTCTCTAACAAGTATAGCATCCGGGGTTGTAATAATAGGTACGTCTTCTATAGGATGTATGAGTGGGGTTCTAATCCACCCATATCTAACTGGTTTACGTGACTCAACTAGTATCATTGAGACTATTCTTCTAGCACTACTCTGACGAGACTCTAAGTCGACGTCGCCCCTACTATACTTGAAGTGTAATTGTTGTTCACAATAGAATTGTTGTTTAATCTCGCTTCCCTTAAGAAACCCTAAGTTAAACCTAATGTGGGGAGCTCTTAGCTCACCTTCATAGAATTGTTGTGCTATATCTCTAAGATACATCCAAGGGTTTGCCATTTTCTGTTTTCTCCCTACTTTGATTATTCATCTATACGATTACTATAAGTGTAATACGTGTTTCACCTCTATATTTTTGTGGCTAACACGAAATATATTAGCATGATTAAGGTAAAATTATTGTGGTTAATCTTTTTAGCTCCCCTCAATAACGTTATACCTGTGATGCTAATATGGGGTTGAAAGAATTCTTTGAATTAGACAAGTATAACACGAGTATTAAGACGGAAATCATAGCTGGGGCGACGACTTTCCTAGCAATGGCGTATATACTAATAGTTAACCCAACAATTCTATCAATTTCTGGCATGCCCTTCGGCCCATTAATAATTGCAACAATAATTGCAGCTGCTTTTGCAACCATATTAACGGGTATTTACGCTAAAAGACCCTTTGCTATGGCCCCATACATGGGTGAGAACGTTCTCTTCACCTTCTCAATAGTATTAGCATTAGGAGTAACATGGCAGGAAGCATTAGGTGCAGTCTTCTGGGGAGGAATAATATTCCTAGTAGTCACTTTACTCGGCGTTAGAACTATTCTAGCAAAAGCCGTACCAAGATTCCTAGCAGCTAGCTGGAGTATAGGTATAGGATTATTCCTAATGTTTGTCGGATTCGCGTCAGCTGGAATAAGTATTCCAGGTGTTCCAGGCGCTCCCGTAAAAATAGGGAACCTCCTAGACATGCAAGTTCTAGTGGCTTTAGCGGGTGTAGTGATAACACTGGCATTACTTGTTAAGAAAATACCGGGTAGTATATTAATAGGGATAATCTCGACAATGATACTAGCCTATTTAGCCGGGATAGCAGTTACGTCTCCCGAAGCCTCTGGTTTAGGCTTCCCTAATTGGGGTGAAGTGTTAGGGAAATTTGACCCCGTTGGAGCATTACTTAACCCAGCACTAATACCGATAATACTAGTATTATTTCTAGTAGATACCTTTGACACCATGGGTACTGTACTAGGACTGGGCTTGAAGGCAGGCTTTATAAAGAAAAATCAAGCTGATGATCCAGGACTCGAAAAAGTATTCCATGTAGACGCTTTAGCAACTGTTCTAGGTGCAGTATTCGGTACAAGCACGGTTGGAACCTATATAGAATCCGCAACTGGAATAGAAGAAGGTGGTAGAACCGGGCTTACATCGCTAGTAACGGGTTTATTATTTCTAGCAATGCTACCCCTAGCACCAGTAATAGCTGTACTGAATCCCGGCTTCCTACAACTAGCATCAGCGCCGGCTCTAATAGCTGTCGGTATATTAATGATGAGTGTTGTACAACACATTGACTTTACAGATATAGTGCAAGTGGTGCCTACTGTTATAACTATGGCGTTTATGTTGTTCACATATAATATAGCTCTAGGCATAGCAGCTGGCCTCGTAGCATATCCTCTAACAGCTCTAGTAGCTGGCCGGGGTAAAGAAGTACATCCAGTAGCATGGATACTGTTAGCGATAGCAGTATTGTTATTCGTATTCTACCCTTATCCTAAACCATAAGTAATGTTTTTTAATCAAATTCCTCTACCTTCACAATAGGCGGCGGAATTGCTTGTAACGACGGTATTAGGTCTATTATTTAGATACATATACCCTATAACTATGATTATTATAGGAATAATACTCTACGTAATCCTCAATAACAAAGGTAGACCGCTATTGTTATCAATAGCCTTTATAGTTTACGGTGTTTTAGACGTTATAGGTTCAACAATTTTCCTTATAGCATTAATGAGCATGTATTCATCCCCTCATAATGGTGGGAGCATAGAGTATATTGGAATAGCCAATATAATATCAAGTGTAATCCACATGTTAGCTCTAGTAGTATTCGCTGTCCTTGTTATAATTGGTGTAAATAGGATACTAGAGAGTGAAGAGAGAATAATAACTAATACAAAGAGTTGAAGGGATTCTCACTCAATTACGTGTTTTTCACGTAGCTCACTGATATCGCTATCACTATATCCTAGTTCTCGTAAAATCTTCACAGTATGTTCCCCCTTAAGGGGCGGTGGCTGCTTGCTCATAGTTCTCTCATCATTTATCCATACCGGATAGGCTAGTTGTGGTATCTTTTCGAGCAATGGGTGAGGGAGCTCTACTACAAGTCTACGCTGTACTACATGGGGGTCTTGGAATACTTCATCGACTTCATAGACTGGTGCTACTGGGACACCGTGTTTCTCGAATAATTCTATCCAATAACTACGTGGCCTGGTATCAAAGATCTCTTGTAGGATCTTTGTGAGTTCTTCTCTATGTTTTACTCTATCCGGGTTAGTTTTAAAGCGTGGATCTTCTGCTAAGTCTCTCCTACCAAGTGCTTCGCAAGCCTTCTCCCATAACCTATCGTTAGCGGCCGCTAATATGAAGTATTTTCCATCGCTAGCGCGGAATGCTTGGTAGGGTACTATTGATGGATGCCCTGAACCCATTTTCCTCGGCTTCCTACCAGTCATCAAGTATATTACTGGTATATATACCATTGAATAGATAGCAGTATCATACATGGGTACTTCAATATATACGGGCCCCTTAAGCCTTCCCTCCCTTCTAGCTAGGAGAGCGGACACTATATTTAATGCAGACATATAGCCCGTTATAACATCGAATAAAGCGAAACTCACCCTTACTGGAGGCCTTCCTTCCTCACCCGTTGAAGCCATAAGACCACTCATTCCCTGTATCAGTACATCATATGCTGGTTTATCCCGATAAGGTGTATTCTTGAGGCCAAATCCCTTTATACTACAGTAGACGAGCTCTGGGTTTACTTTAAACAGGGTATCCGGGTCAACGCCTAATTTTTCTCTAACTCCAGGTCTATAGTTTTCTATTACGACCTGTGATTTCTCTACAAGTCTATATATTATTTTCTTGCCTTCTTCTTTCTTTAAGTTCACAACTATACTCTCTTTTCCACGATTAGCGCTCGAGAAATAAGCACTAAACCCCCGAACGAAGGGACTCCAAGTCCTAGTTTCATCGCCTCCAGGGGGTTCTACTTTAATTATCCTAGCACCTAGGTCAGCTAGAAGCATCGTTGCAAAGGGTCCAGCTAGAGTATGGCTTAGGTCAACTACTGTTATTCCTTCTAGAAGCCTATTCAATTCAGCTCACACTATCGTAGTGTTTAGTTCCGAGATAAGAGTGTTAGCTTTCCCTCTCTAATACCCTAGCACCATCCTCATAGCCTACTATAACTTTATCAGCGAGTCCTAGAAACAATCCAGTCTCAATTATACCGGGAATCTGTTTTAATTCTCTCTCTAAATTAGCGGGATCTATAGGGCCGTTTAAGTACAAGTCTACTATGACACCACAGGTATCGGATACTACTGGTCCATACTTGCCTTTACTAGGGTATCTTATGTTTACCCTATAGCCTCTACCCTCTAATAGACTCCTCACAAAGGATACAGCGTAGGAGTTGACCTCTAAGGGTATTGGGTGTTTTTCGCCGAGCCAGCTAACAAGTTTAGAGTAATCTACAATAAATATTCTATAATTAGAATAATATGTCAGTATTTTCTCTAAAAATAATGCAGCGCCTCCACCTTTAACCATATTTAACTGAGGGTCTACTTCATCAGCACCATCAACATAGAAGTCTATTCGACTAAGACTCGCGGGATGAACTACCCTAAAACCGTGTTCCCGCATTTTTAATATAGTATCAATAGACGATGCCGTAAAGAATTTATCGCTAAGTGTTTCCTTAAACCCGGCTAACAATCGTATGAATTCTTCAACAGTAGAACCCGTTCCAACACCTATAACGCTTATATCATCTAAATTATTTAATAGTTCTTCAACAGCCTTTCTAGCAGCATTAATCTTCGCGGACTTCACACTAGACAACCATACACGAACTAAAAATCCAGTAAACTATAAACATGATGCTAGCAGTTTTAGATAAGCAACCATAAGCATACTACGGTTCTTGGAGGGCTCAGGCCGTGGCCTCCTTCTTCACGGTCCTCCGGTCAATCATCTGCTGTCCGACAGTTCTTCGAGGGGGCCACGTCCTCATAGCCCAGTATTGTAGTGTGTGTATGAGTGTGTAAATAAGTGCTTTGTTTATTCCTTCTCGTATTTTCTAATTGTTTTAAGTATTATTATTACTCCTATAGCGAGTATTATTGCCCCTATCACTACTTTGACTAATAGTGTAAGAAAGCCTAGGGAGGCCATAAAAGCTCCTATTATATCTAAGCTAAGTACTGTTGACGATAGTATTGATACTCCTATAACAAATAATACTACTCCTATAATGAGCAACACTATAGATTCTACTTCTCTTGATGATAGAGAAAGTTTAGAGGGAGCTATACCTTCTTTCTCCTCAATTGATTCTCTTGTTTTTACTTCTGATTCCTTCGGCATTATGATACATGCTATTAAATATAGTAGTAGAGTTGCACCCGGGTTAAGTATGAATAGTAATGCAACTGCTAGGCGAACTATGGTTGGGTCTATGTTAAAGTACTCTGCTAATCCTCCACATACACCACATAATATTTTTTCACGTTCACTACGATATAGTCTCTTCAAGTTCTATTCCCTTTATTATCCAATTAGTTTAGTTAACCTATAGTATTCAGTAGCGTATAGAGATTAGAGCGAACAAAGGTTTTTCGGTAAAGAAACGGTAATTGAGAGCCCCCAATAAGTTCACTTTAAAACAATATGTTTAACAAGCTATGTGGTTAATTACTACATAAAGCCTCCTTAACCCTCTATTCGAGGCGGCGGTCGTTGAAGGTAATAGTATCAAAGGTAGAACCACCTGTAATAGTGGCTCATGGTGGAGCTGGTTCATGGAAAAGAGTTTTCAATGACCCCGACTACCCCTATACTCTACAAGACATATCACAACTAATAAAGAAGAGTATTAGACGAGGATATGAGTTTCTAGAGAAAGAGGGTTCATTAAAGGCGGTAGTGGAGGCGGTAAAAGTGTTGGAGGATTCTGGTATGCTTAATGCTGGTATGGGGAGCGCGCTCAATATTGCAGGTGAAGCCGAAATGGATGCGGCTATAATGGATTCTGAGGGTAGAGTAGGAGCTGTCGGTGCCGTAAAGTATCCTAGGAATCCTATCCAACTAGCTCTTCTAGTAGCGTTAGAAACAGACCATGTCGTAATAGTTGGACGTGGAGCCGATCTATTAGCTGAGAAATACGGATTAGAGCAGAGAGGAGTACCCCCAGATCATATATTTAAACGATATAATAGATTACTCTCAGATCTAGCTCAGGGAAAGGAAACAGAGCTCCGCTGGAAAAAGATATTGAAACTAGCAAAACTC
Organism: uncultured Desulfurococcales archaeon; assembly: GCA_964637085.1. GTDB lineage: Archaea > Thermoproteota > Thermoprotei_A > Sulfolobales > WANQ01 > JALWGO01. The sequence goes on from CAZWTS010000143.1 coordinate 8,199, forward strand.
TACGGCTACATAGCCGATACTGTTGGGGCTGTAGCATTAGATTCTAAGGGTACCTTAGCAGTAGCAACAAGTACTGGAGGTATATGGTTAAAACATCCTGGAAGGCTAGGTGATACACCCATAATAGGTGCTGGCTTCTATGCGAACAATATGGTAGCAGTAACTGCTACGGGATACGGTGAAGTAATAACCAAATCCTTAGCATCACGAACACTTGCAGAATACCTTGAGAGAGGAATGAGACTTGAAGAAGCATGCAAGAATACTATAAGAAGAGCAGAAGAGATAGGAGGTAAGCGCGTAATTGGATTAATAGCAGTTACCCGCAGTGGTGAAGTGTGCCTTGCATATGATACTGATGGTATGCCCTCAGGCTATAAGGCTAGTAGCAGGGAATACTTACTAGAGCTCTAGCATAAGATTTCTCTAAGAATAATTTGGTATTATCGTGTTTTTAGAAGGTTAACT
>CAZWTS010000144.1:0-3733 GCA_964637085.1 uncultured Desulfurococcales archaeon
TCATGTTTCTTAGCACAGAATTCGTATTCTTTGCCTCTGTTAGAAACAGCCACATCCTTGAGCAAGAACTTAATCTACTAGCTAAAACAGGTTTTGGGAAGAAACGTGATATGGGTTTCGGAGACATTATTTCGTGGAACATTTACGACCTTTACATCGAGCCAAACTCAAACATTTCAATTCTAGACCCAATGATACTAGCTATCAAAGAAAAGAACTATACTAAATTAATTACGCTTCGAAATACTCCCGCATTAATACTTGAGCACTTACGTAGCATTGGCGTGCTTCCATTAAGACTCAAAATCGTTTCCTCTAGAAGAAAACCACCGTATTGGGTAAGGGAAGAACTTTGCATTATGCCTTTCTCCGAAATACTAGTTAAAAGGTAGAGTGCAGAACCTAGTTTAGCAGTTTTTAACCGAGTACGCTGGTACTAAAATCATACAAATCATGTATAAACACCATACCTACCATTTTCTTCTCTGCTAGTTTATTAACTAATTTTTGCCAACATCTTAACCATCCACTTAGACTTTGTCTCCTAGCGTCTTTCTATGATGATACCTTCCAGATATCAACTACAAGAATGAGAAATACTAAGTTCTTTTCATGCCCTACTATATGGATTAATTTATGATACGGTGTAATCCAAGGCTCCTCCAATTCATAAGAAGGTAAATAACCATGTATCTCGTCAGGTGTGTAAACCTCCCTACACCAATAAGCCTACTATCGACTAGAAAGCCTACATCAACTCTAAGAGTTCTGATGTATTGCTGTTTTGATTTAAGCCTGGAGTCAATGGCTTGCTTATCAATGGGTTCTGAAAACCTAAGCCTGTACTCGGGTATAGCAACAACATTACTCTTCATAGCTGCTACGATGAGACAGTATTGGAGGATGCTATGGACGTTAAAATCCCAGTACTTATCAAGAGCTTCTGACGAGATAATACCTTTATTTACGAAGTTGTTGAACCCTTTCACAAAATTCTGTACAATATTCTTCACTAAGTCTGTATTCCGCATCAACGTATCACCCTAAGTTGTAAGGATGCACACAACTTCAATTAAACTCAATAACTTTGGGGACTTTTCGGGGACTAGTAGAGCCTTGAGAGTCTTGAGGAGTATGTCTTCTCATTCTCTTCATCAATATGTTCGAAGGGGAGTGCTGACTTTATTTCAAGTTTAATCGGAGTTGCGCTTTCCTTGATGTCGTCTTGGTGTAGTAACTCTTCTCCTTTGTCATTGTGTATTTCTATCCTTATACTTCTGTCTTGATAGTGGTATATTTCAGGGTGTAGACGTTATTTTCGTACCATAAGTATCCTAGCTCTTTCAAGTGGTAGTGTAGTCTTCGTGCATTTGTATTGACTATGGTAGTGCTCTCTTATGTATTGTTGAGCGATGTTCTTAGCTTCTTCATATTGCTGTCTAAAACTATACATTACTCCCTTCTTTAATCCTAGCCTCCTTAGCATTTCATGTAGTAGCAATGAGTAGAAGTGGTGGCAGGACCTAGTCTTCTGCTCATAGTAGATAAACCATGCATTAAACCAATAAAGCAGTAGTCACTTTGCCTTACACCTAGCAGCGTGTATGCTAGGAAGTAAAGAGCAGCTAGAGGTTCCATGTCTATGGGCAATCCCTCAAGCTTTCTCCCAAATGCGCTTCACAGTTTTTAGAAGTTTACTAGAATATATCTCTATATTTATATTTTCATCGAACATTCTTCGCAACACATGCTTACTCTTCCTAGCTTTATAGGCTTAAATCTTAATTCTAGAAACAGCGACTACAGTTTGTACTCGAAGAACCTCGCTAACCGATTCCAGTTATGAGAGTATAGATAATGATATGTTCAAGTTTTTATCTCATAATTCTATTTCGTCAACTCTATTAGTTTTCTGAGATTATCAACTATTACCGAGTGGATGTCGTCTCCTCTAATCCCACTCAAATATCGCTTGGTAAAGCTTGTTAACCGTTTGTTCCAGTAGACTATACCTTTAGCTATAGTTTTAAGGTATTCCTTGAATCTATAGTCTTCGACACACCTTTTTATCTCATTATTACTAAGTCGCTTATCGCTAACGTAGACATATGCACTAATAGTTGGAGTAACGTAACATTCGAGGGTAATGCATATAACATGCTCTCTACGATAACCTCTTTCACGCTCATCGAGTCGTTTAATAACTTCATGATCTACCTCACATACAATTCCCACAACCTCGCAGTCTTCACACCGCTCTAAGTTAGCTGCTGCACAGCGTCCTCTACTATTTTTATTAAAGGCAATGCAGTAACCTCTTAAAAGAGCAGGTTTACACTTAGTCACGTCTATCCCAGTATTTCTCAGCTCGTTTGGAGATAGTAGGCTACCGTAGACGAATACGTAGACCAAAGTGTTCACCATGCCAGTATTAATTCATCCCTAAACACACTTTATGTATTTCGTCAGTTGTCGCTACGTGTTTCTCATCCCTATAGCTTCCTCTTCCTAGCCTCCTTGCTCTGCTTATAGATGTCACCGATTCATACTCTATCCCTCTAATACTGATTTTGAAATTAATGTGTAGTTTTTCAAACTATTATTTTAAGATGGTTTCCTTCTCCGCATTTATCGCTATGTACTCTCTGCTATTCCTCAACGTATCTATGCTCATAACAAGGACACTGTCGTGATGAATGTGTCTGAAGCGCTAATGTATATGGTCTATAACTGCTATCTTAGGCTTTTATTAATTTCAGCACTTCTAATGTAACTAAGTTAACCTCTCCTATCCACCTTATTGAAAAGTTGCGGCATGTAGGGTACCCCATGTAATAACAGTATGTTGACTCTCTCGCTCTGATGCTTCTTTAATAATTGACAGAAATTCCTCTGGGACTCTCACGAGGAACGCAGTCTAGAACCTTAACCTTCATAGAAACGACGTCATCAATACCAGCAACTCTAAGTCCCTCAAACTCTTAGACAGTACCGTCCTCCATCAATACGCCTAACCCTTGAAGAACATTAGGATTATCGTGGTTACCGAATATCGTTAAAACCTTAACCCTCTTGAGCAATCTTCGTAACATGTTCTCTGATACCTTCTCACCTCAATCACCATACAATAGCAGTAATCTAGGTCTATGGTAATCCACTACGCTGAGAAGCCAATCCCGTAACTAGCTACTTTCGCTATCATAGTGCAGGTCACTGATAATCATGAGCTTCATTCTATCACCTTGCTAAAATCACTCCTCGACATTGTTTTATCACAGAGCTTGGCATATTGGATTAAAGGTCATAGTATCAATGACATTCTTTGATGACAGTCATTTGTGCTTACTAGGCATATTATCTATATGCCCACCAAATTGGTTCTGACATACGTCTAGAGCCCCCGTGGTCCGGGGTTCAAATCCCGCGGCCCCACCAAAATAAACACACTCTCCTCTATGCATCAATACTCAATACACTTGCAGAATCGCCGTAATTAAATAGAGTATTTTTAACAATTATTAAGCATATCTTCTCTGTATAGAAATGGCTCTTAAGTACTTAGAGGAAACAGGAAGTTTAAGTACGTTAGAATGTTAAGTCCAACTGACTTCCTTGGTTTTATTATGTGTCACATATAGTGCTTAAGTTAGGTAGCTTAATGTGTTAGTTTACTCTATCCATAGTTCCTTAAATACGTCGAAGAGTAGAAGGGATTTTGATTCTTTAGTGTCGA
>CAZWTS010000145.1:0-15184 GCA_964637085.1 uncultured Desulfurococcales archaeon
GTTTAGAGAATATTTCAAACCAGTATTACACCGTGATATACTTAATAGTATTTATATTTATAGTTTTCCCGAGAAATAGATTGAATACGTGTAGAAGAGTTATGAATAATTTCCTCAATAACTTATTTTATAGTAATTGAAATAGTGATGAACACTTCTTATTCTCTATTTAAATTAACACTATACTATGTATATACATAGACTTTTAATAACCTAGTAATGAACAATTGCTCCCTATATATAGAATATAGTATGGCACAAGTTTAAACACATACACGTGGATAGAAAACCTAGAGGTATAGTGTTTTGAACTATTCTTCGTATTCTAGGAGAATCCTAGCGTTTTTCTTAGCGGCTCTAAGAAAAATTATTTGATTATATTCAGGAGAAGATTATGTTTCTTCTAGGCTATTATCTGTGGTGTTATCATCCAGACTAGTTTCCATTGACCCTCGATTTTCTCTAGACATACTACTCCGGAGTACGTGAATTTTACTGGTTGTACTTCCTTGTTTCCAGTTAAGAGGAGACTTGCTAGTAGACTTAGGTGGGGTAGGTGGCCTACTAGCATTATGTTCTCGTTTATTGTTTCTAGTTTCTTTGCCCATTCCTCGGGTGGTGCTAGTGGTGCTAGACTTGAGTCTTCTTCGATATTGTTTACGCCTAGTTTTTCTGCTATGATTTCGGCTGTTTGCTTGGCTCTAAGTTTACCGCTGTGTATTATTTTGTCTACTTCTATGTTTATTTTTGCTAGAAACTCAGCTATCTTTAAGGTGTCTTTTCTACCCTTCTCGGTTAAGGGTCTCTGGGGGTCTTCTTCTTTCTTCTTAGCTTCTCCGTGCTGTATGAGGTATAGTTTGGGCATAGGCTATCCCGTGGGTTTATTGTATGTTTCTAGGGGATTAATTGTTTACCCTAATATATAGTTGAGAACAAAATACTCTTCGAGGAGAGAGTTATTGCGTGGGTGTTTCTTCTTCTGGTACTATTTCGTGTTCTCTTCCCGCTAGGAGCTTAGTGTATAGGTTTAAGTGTCTTCGAGCCATGCGGTGCCATTGGGTTCTCGCTGCATAGCTGTAGAGTGTTGCCATGTAAGCTACTGCGTAGTCGTAGTTTCCTATAACCCATTTTATTTTCTCGGCTAGTTCTCTTGGAGCTCTTGCGGGAACTGTTAGTCTTGGAGCATACTGGTAGAGTTCTACTAGTCTAGGAGTACGTGAGCCTATTATTGGTTTAAGCCCACCCATTGATAAGTGGAGTATTCCGCTAACCGAGTATATCCCGGGTTTGTCATTGTATGGTAGGACTAGTATGTCTGCTAGCCCTATTACTCTTAATATTTCCTCATCGGAGAGGTATCTTTCAATTAATATTATGTTTAAACGATTTCGCGCATCCTCTATTAGGCTTATTACGCTCTCATCTCTAGCTTCACCAGCAACAACTATAGTTGAATTCAAATCACCCATGTATTCTATTGCGTTAAACAATATGTCTAAGCCCTTATCCGGTCTAAGAAACCCCGGTACTACTAGAACCAAGCCTTTTAGTGATTCCTCATTTAATCCTAGAGAGCGTGCGAGGAGGTTTTTAGGATAGCCTAGATAAGGATTTATTAATGTGCCATGGGGGATGCGGTGGATTCTCCTAGGCTCAATACCCTGCCATTGGAGCTCGAATTCCTGGGGGACACTATGGACTATTACGGCATCGAACCTATTTAATTCTCTTTGAAAAGAGACTTCCCGTAGCCTACCAGAATAGGGGTGTAGGACTGAGTGCATTGTTATAACTATCTTTTTAGCTAAGCCCTCCTCTCTAAGTTTCTCTAAGACTTCTATGAGCTCTTTACTCGTACCAAAAATACCGTACTCGTGTTCTACGTGTAATATATCTACTCCTCCGTGCTCAGCTATTTTATCTGGTAGCTTAGAGTAATCAACACCCTTCTCCTTAAACGATGGTATAACATCTACTCCAAGCTCCCCGTCAACCCAGGGTTCCTCACCGATAAGCGTTGAAGTAAACACAGTTACTTTCGTCCACGGTGCAACGGATTTTAACGCTGATACGAGCATGCGCGTATACTCGCCTACACCACAATGCATGGGGGGATAACGGGATAGAAAACCTATGTTTAAGCCGGGCTTAGATAACCATTCCAAAACAAACCTTCCTCCACAAGAGATAATGGTGGGTGGGGCTTCGTAAAATAGGTTTCCCTATAAACACTATTATTGCTTGTATCCGGGGGAAAAGAATAAAGTATACTCTATCTGTTATAACAGATAGGGTATAATACTTTGCATGTTACACATACATTATTCGTGGATAGAGAGAAGGAGTTAGAAGTACTGGATAGGGCTTGGAGCGAGAAACCAGTCTTCATTGTTGTTTATGGTAGGAGGAGGACTGGTAAAACGAGACTAGTATTAGAGTGGTGTAGGAGGAGAAATATTCCATCAATATATTATCACGCCGTACCAGCTAGGCATGAAGTAAATCTTAGAGGGCTTGCGAGAGCCGTTGAAGAACAATTATCTCTTAAAGGGTTTTCTCGTTTAAGATATGATTCCCTAGACTCTTTACTGGAGAATTTATCCTATCGTCAAAGAGAGTCTTTAATAGTAATAGACGAGTTCACGTACTGGGTTAGAGGAAGCCCTAGTGTTGTTGGAGAACTACAGAAATTCATCGACCACTATTTAGCAGAGACAGGGTTCGCTATAATAGTTGTAGGGAGCCTTGTAGGCGTAATGTATAGAGAAGTCCTTAGTGGTGGAGCACCACTCTATGGTAGAGCTAGATATAGGATTAGGCTTGGGGAACTAGAACCATGGTATATCCCCCTATTCTATAAGGATAGGGGCCTCGAAGACATTATTAGACTCTATTCCCTCCTTGGAGGAGTACCCTACTACCACCAAATAGCTAAGGGTATTAGCGGAGAAGCCGTGGACATAGTATTAGAGTTATTCCTCAAAGACAATGCCCCGTTAAGAGATGAAGCCCTATTCCTACTACGAGAAGAATTCCGTGAACCATCGGTATACTATAGTGTTCTCCAAGCAATAGCTAGGGGGGCTAACACTATATCAAGAATATCCGATTACACGGGTATACATAGGCAACACTTACCCAAATACATATCTATTCTAAGAGACCTCGGATTCGTTAAGTACGAGAAACCCTTATTCACAAAGAAGGGATACTATAGGATAAGCGATAAGATATTAAACACGTGGTTTAAACTAGTAGAACCCCTCATATCACAGGCTATAAGACTACCAGTAAAGAGAATACGTGAGAAAACAAGTAAAGCCATTGAAGAAATTACTGGAGAAGTATTCGAGGAAATAGCCTTAAAATACGTAGAATACCTTGCATCTCAGAATAAAATAGCATTTGATGAAATAGGTAAATTCATCCATAAAGGAGTAGAAGTAGACATCGTAGCAATAGACCATAAGAACAAGATGGTACACTTATTCGAAGTAAAATGGTCTAAAACAAGTAGCATAGAAGCTCTAAGAATAATGAGGAAGCTGCAGAGGAAAGCCGCTAACATACCATTAGACTATGATTACAGAATACATCTTATAACTAGAGAATATAGTGGTGAGAAAATAGGAGGAATAGAAATACACACTCTCAACAACATGCCATTCCATTATAATAAATACAAAAATAGTTAACGCGGAAGAATTATTTTCTATTACTTATTGCTACCGTATTTTTCTATAGGTAATGTTAGTTTCATACCAGTTATAGTTATTAATGCTCCTATAATTGATAGTATTATCGTTAAAACCCACATGCCCTGCGGTGAAAGCGATGAAACCATTATCGATGCCGCAGGCCCTATTAGAGCTGCTGAATTAGATATAAGTCCTAAAGCATACCCCGCCCTCGTTACTAGTTCTCTTGGATAAGCCGTTGACGGCGTTGACCAGAATGTTGGAGCCGTCCCCTGTATAACTGCTATTAATACTAGCGAGCCTAGTAGTGCCTCGGGACTGTTAGCTGTTATAGCTATTCCCGCTCCAATAGCCGCTACTATAAAGCACACCGCCTGTACTCTTGCAAAAGAGTTGAATAGTTCCCTAGGCGTTTGCCTACTCCTCCTAGCAACACTAAACGCTACCCCTCCAATAACGATACTCCACACCATATACGATGCTTCTAATACCTCTGAAGCTAGGTGAGCGGTATTCTCGCCCCAACCAGCTGATGAAACTATAAAGTGTATTAGTGGTGCCAACGTGAATATTATCCATATGCTCGGAAAGAACGTGAAGCCCCATAGGATAGTAAACTTATCCCTCCAAACACTAATTCTCTCCTCAACTTCTCCCTCCACATGGTGGTGTTCCGGTAATGTTTCTCTAGGAGTAGCAGCAATCCATATTAGTGCTACTAGTATCATTAGGGAACCAAATAATAGGTAAGTAGTCTTCCATCCAATAGCTTCTGCAATCCTCCATCCAAGACTACTACCCACTAAGCCGCCGATAAATATACCAGACAATATAGTACCGAGCGCGAAGGGCCTAGCACCAGCAAACAACTTACCTACTTGCGCAGAGAATATGGGTACAGCCATCATTACAAGGCCTTGAACAAACCTTAGAACAACAACTTCGCCTGGATGTACAGCATAGGGTATTAGGAATTGTGGTATAGCTGCTAGTAAACCCGCAATAAGCACCGTTAACCTCGGATTCTCTTCAGTAAACCTTGAATGACCCACGAAGAAGGCTGCGAAAATACCCATAGAGTACGCTGCAGCAGCCCACCAAGCAAGCCCGCCTCTAACTCCTAGTTCGCTCGCAATATACTTGTTTAATGCCGCAAACAATGTGAGAGCACTAAAGTTAATACTCATAAACAATAAGTCTAAGCCTACAGCAAGTACGCTATTCCGGCTCAACCCCATACAAGACGCACCCAGAAAACAAACAATAACACTAGAATAAAAACACTATTAAGTAAAGAATTAGTGAACGAAACAAAAATAATACCCGTTCAACCAGTCGTCATCGTGAACTATAATAGCCCTAAAGAAGCTAGCAGTTAGGGAGGAGAGGTTAGTGGGGATTGATGGGTTTTAAACTCATTGAAGAAAGCGTTTTCTCTAACGGCTATACTGCCATCGATTTAACTGAGCTAGTAGAGAGTATTGTAGTAGAAAACAAACTGTATGAGGGAATTGTTACTGTTTATTCACCTGAACCAAGTATCACCATACTGTTAATAGAATATGAGCCCTCCCTACTAAGGGATCTAGAAGACTTTATCTCAAAGCATACTAGCCGTTACAAACACGTTATCGACGCTTTACTCGGTAAGAGTGTTATAGTCCCCGTAGTTGATGGGGGACTTGATACTGGTGTTTTTAAACGTATTGTACTAGTAGATATCTCATATAAGAGGGGTTCTAAGAGGGTGTTAGTAGGTCTTGAAGGCTTGTTTAGAGAAGATTGAACTACGAACCCATGGACCAATGAGTTATTTCCCGCTACGCGATAGAATAGAATCAATTATAGCTAGATGCGGTATTAGTAGAGGACTCGTAACTATTCATGCACGAGGCGCTACTCCAGCAATAATAGTAGTTGACCGTAGGGAACTAGAATACTTTGATGAACTCTTAAAGAAACTAGTACCAGTTACAGGGTGGAGGCATGGTAATGCCTATGCTCATCTACGCTCAACTATTACGTCAACGACCACTACAGTACCGTTCATTAATAGCAGGCTAGTATTACCACTAGAATACGAAGTATACTTCCTTGAAACAAGACCAGTACATAATCATAGAAGGATTGTTCACATCTATATACGTGGCATCTAAACAATGTCCGGATAACAAATAGATACAACTACAACATCATTGACCAGTCTATAATAGGATCTATACAAAACCCCATGTAAATGCGGGTTTCTCTGAGAGGCATGCTTAAATACTCGTTCGAGTGGAGGCTTAGCATGGTGTTTAGGTGTGAGTTTTAACAAAGGCTGAAAAATGCTCTATACGTGTTGGAGTAGATGTTGGTGGAACTTTCACCGATATAGTTGGATTTGATACTAAAACTGGAGCCTTCTACCGAGTAAAAGTCTTATCAACTCCACGTAACCCCGTTATAGGTGTTGTCCAGGGTATTGAGAGGCTTCTAAGAGAAACCAAGTGTAGTATAGAAGTACTAGTACATGCTAGTACTATTGGCTCCAACTTATTCCTAGGTCAAAAGGGATTAGAGATCCCGAAAACTGCTCTTATAACAACTAAGGGGTTCCGAGACATACTAGAGATAGGTAGGCAGAGGAGACCAGAACTATACAATATATTCTACACTAAGCCTAAACCACTCATCCCGCGAAAATATAGGTTTACAGTAGATGAACGCTTAAACGCTAAAGGCGAGATAATTAAACCCCTAGACCCAGTGGAAGTAGAGGAATTAGCGGGTAAGCTTAGGAGGATAGGCGTTGAAGCAGTTGCAGTAAGCCTACTCCACAGCTATGCCAACCCCGTCCACGAGGAAATAATAGAGAAGGTTCTAAGAGAAAAGCTTCCCGGAGTATACATTATAACTAGTAGTAGAGTAGACCCCGAGCACCGCGAGTATGAGCGAACGAGTACTACAGTAGTTAACGCAGTCCTAATGCCCGTTCTCTCAAGGTATTTGAGGAATCTAGAGGAGGAATTAGAGAGTAGGAAGATATATAGTAAAAGAATACTGGTAATGAAAAGTGATGGAGGATTCGCTAGTAGCCGCGAAGCACAGCAAATACCAGCAGCAGTAATAGAGTCTGGTCCAGCAGCTGGCGTAGTAGCAGCATCATATTTCTCGAAGCTCATGGGCATCGATAAGACGCTAAGCTTCGATATGGGGGGTACAACAGCTAAGGCGGCAACAATAGTAGGAGGAGAACCATTAAAGACTAGTGAGTTTGAAGTAGGCGGGAAAGCTAATGGTGGAGGAATAGTAAAGGGAACCGGGTACCCAGTAAGATACCCCCATATAGACTTAGCAGAAGTTTCTGCTGGTGGAGGAACCATAGCGTGGGTTGATGAAGCCGGACACCTCCGTGTCGGACCTATTAGTGCTGGCTCCGACCCCGGCCCAGTATGCTATCGTAGAGGGGGGTTTGAGCCAACTGTTACTGACGCTAACCTCTTACTTGGTAGGCTCGGTGAATCACTAGCTGGCGGGACTATTAGACTAGACCGTGAGTTAGCCTACAAAGTCTTTTACGAAAAAATAGTTGAGCCTACGGGACTAGGTTTCGAGGAAGCAGCCTACGGTGTGTTGAAGCTAGTAAACGTTAGAATGGCGCGAGCTGTCCGAATAGTAACAGTTGAAAGAGGACTTGATCCACGAGAATACACGTTAATAGCCTATGGTGGAGCCGGGCCTATGCATGCAGCCGAGCTAGCTGAAGAGTTAGGGATAACGCGTATTATTATACCAGTTTACCCCGGCTTATTCTCAGCTCTAGGATTATTGTTATCAGATTACCAGTACGAGTATAAGAAGAGCGTGTTAAAGACTCTCGATAAAATAGATCCAGTAGAACTTGAAGAAAAATACTTGTTGCTTGAACGCGAAGCCTATGAAACCCTGCGTAGAGAAGGCGTTGATGATAAGAATATAGTAGTGTTTAGGAGAGCAGATCTCCGCTATAAGTCTCAGTCCTATGAACTAGTAGTAGACGTGCCACGACAGATAGGGAGGGATACACTAGGATTCCTTGAGAAAAAGTTCTATGAGAAACACTTAGAGACTTATGGCTACTATGTTGAAGACGAAGATGTAGTATTAGTGAATATCCGGTTAACAGCTATAGGAGTAACCAAGAAGCCCAGAATACCCCGCGTAGAGGTAAAGGAGTGGAGGGAGAAGACTCTAAACGACGCAGTAGCAGTGAGGGAAACGTTCTTCCCGGAGACAGGTTGGGTTAAGACACCCGTATTCACTAGGGATAAAATGGTTCCAGGAGAAATAATTGAGGGGCCAGCTCTCGTTGAGGAATACGATTCAACAATAATAGTTCCACCAAAATGGGTTCTCCGAGTTAACGAGTACTCGTTTCTAGAACTAGTTAGAGAGAGGTAGATCAGTGATGGTCGACTTAGTTACAGTTGAAGTCATACGTCATAGCCTAGAATATATTGCAGAGGAAATGGGTGTACGATTAAGGAATTCTGCTTATTCACCCAACATTAAGGAGAGAATGGATCATAGTTGCGCTGTATTCGATGAGAGGGGTAGGGTGCTAGCTCAAGCAGAGCACATACCGACACACCTAGGCTCAATGGCATGGGGTGTTAAGGAGACACTCAAATACATGGCTCGTGAAGGAATAGAGCTCCTTGAAGGAGATGTACTCATAACGAATAACCCATACATTAGTGGAACTCATTTAAACGACGTATTAGCTATAGCACCAATAATAATTGATGGAGAACCATTAGGATACGTTGCTAGTAAAGCCCACTACGTCGATGTGGGAGGTAAGGTTCCCGGGAGCATTGCAAGCGACTCAGTAGAAGTATTAGAGGAGGGATTAACTATTCCTCCAATAAAAATAATGGAGAAAGGGAGACTTAGAAGAGACCTATTAAAAATAGTATTAGCAAATGTTCGCAGCCCGGAAGTAATAGTTGGAGACCTTCGAGCACAAATAGCGGCTATGGATACTGGTAGAAGACAAGTAGTAGAACTAGCTAGAAAGTATGGATTAGAAGCTATTAGAGAAGCATTCAACGAGATAATAGGCTATGTAGAAAAAATTACTCGTTCAAGAATTCAACGATTACCCGATTTCAATGTATGGGCTGAAGACTACTTAGAAGACGCTGGAGCGGGGGGAGAAGACGCCGTTATAAGAGTTAGAATAGTGAAACACAGTGATAGGATAATAGTAGACTATACTGGTAGTTCGCCTCCAGTACCAGCTCCCCTAAACGCTCCCCTTGGCGTAACAATAGCTTCTACTACTTTCACGTTAAAGACGATACTAGATCCAGAACTACCAGTAAACGATGGATTCTACCATGCAGTAGAGATAAGGGCTCCAAGGAAGACTATAGTTTATGCTGAGTATCCAGCACCCGTTGGAGCTAGTATCGAGACTGCTCAGAGAATAGTAGATGTAATATACCTCGCATTATCGAAGGCGATTCCAGATAGAGTACCCGCGGGATCATGTGGCTCTATGAACAACTTATTGATAGGGGGAGTAAGCTATAAGGAGGGTAAAACCTGGGCCTTCTATGAAACCATAGCTGGAGGATATGGGGGGAGAAAGGGTTTAGATGGAGTAGATGCATCCCACTGCAATATGACTAACACTATGAACACTCCAATAGAGGTTATTGAGAGAGAACTACCAGTACTCTTCACAAAATACGAGCTAAGACCGGGGAGTGGAGGTGCTGGACAATGGCGTGGAGGAATGGGGGTTATAAGGGCGTTTAAGATACTCGCACCTAGGGCTAAGGTAACTGTTATAGGTGAACGAGTAAAATATCCACCCTACGGCCTACTTGGTGGTATGCCTGGAAAACCCGCTAGATACTATGTAGTGAAGACTAGTGGAGAAGAAATAGTATTAAAGAGTAAGGATACAATAATAGTTGAACACGGAGACCAAGTAGTAATAGAGACAGCGGGTGGAGGAGGCTACGGGCCTCCTAGTAGGAGAGATGAAAAAGCACTAGTAGAAGACTATGAGAACGAGCTAATAGACTTGAAGACTATTGAAGCAGACTATGGTAGGAGGGATCTAGCGCTACGACTTGCTAAACATGAATAACACGCTTCTTAGTTTTCTTGATCCCGTGTTATGTGGTGAACCTATTTCTTACCTGCTCAATGAGATTAGTAACGACTTCTAGCCCTTGGATTACTGTGCTGGGGGAAGCATTTTCTATCCCGTGTAGTTTTTCTAGAAGCCTCCGCCTCCATCCCTTAAGTCTTGCTAGGAGCTCTATTTTTGGCTGAGAAATATATGGTTGCGGAATACTCTTACCCATCGAGGTAAACGACTCAGTGAGTACTAGGTTTCTAGCTTCTAGGAGAGCTAGATGATTATTACCGCGTTCTAATTCGCGTTCTACTCTTCTTAGAGCACAGCCAACAATCCCGCTGCGGGGGTACTGGTAGCTGAATACTAGGGTTGCTCGAGTATTTTCTTCTAAGCCCTGTATGTTAACGTATTGCTTCTTTAAACCATATCTTACCGCCTCGTTGTAGATGTCTTTGGGTTTAGGGCTTGGTACTTCATTATAAGCTAATGCATATATAGTTACGATTAAGTCTATTGAGTCGCGTAGAGCTATAATTGCTTCGAGGAATTGTTCCTCTTCTAGTAATCTACGGGCTTGATCAATGTCTTCGTAAAGGTATTCTAGTGCTAGTCTTATTTCTCTCCTAGTCCACTTCCAGTTCTCCACTAGGCTCATCCATTCACTAACTATGTTGTCTGGGTCATAGAGTATTTTACCCTCCAATAATATCTTTAAGTATAATGTATGAGTTTGCCATAACGTATATTCTACTCTATCATGTGCCTCAACAACTACCTCGTCGAAGAAGCCCCGTGGAATATATAGTACATCTAGTTCTAGGTCTTGGAGTACCCAGTACTTGCGTAAGGGTTTATCACTCGATACTATTACTGCTATATCCACGTCGCTATACTCGTCCATGCCCCCACTAGAATAGGAGCCGAAGAGAACAACTCCTAAGACTTCTCCTGGAGCATCCCCTAGGGTTTTTTCTAGTACCTCCTCCCAGGCGTTATCCATTCTAGTATACGTCTCCCTTCCTCCTAGTATTAGCGGCTTTTTCAGCATCTTTTTCAGCAACCCTATATACATGTGGCTTCATTCCACGCTGCTGCATCCATATATTGTAGAGTGCTTCGGCTTCCCTCCTATACCTTGCTAGATCCCATTGATTATCTATTCTTATCTGGCCTCGAACCCTATACTTGTATACTCTATCAATAAAGTATTTCTCAGGCTCATAAACATCCTCCATGAATACAAGGCTTACACACCTCTCTAATTCAACCCATTGGCCAACACCAACGCTACTCAATACCCCTGAAACTAAGCCATAATTAACTGCATTGAATGGTGCTAATTTAACAACTATTACTGCATCACTCTTAAACAGTCTACCCTTTTTAACTAGTCTTAAATCAGCTACACGCATATACTCCATGTAAGCTAAGGGTACTGTAACCATAGCTTTAAAGAGAGACTTATGACTCACCTTAACGTTAGCATAGGGTGCCTTGAAACCCCCAATCCTAACGGGTTTAGCAAAATACTCTGGAAATAAGTAGACTAGAGCATCTGGTGAAACCGTTATCGGCTTACCCTGATTGAATACTGGTTGTCCCCGATAATAGGGGTTGTAGGGATATCGGCCTGGGCTACTTCCTGGGGGAGGAGGAGGGGGTGGTGGGGGAGGCGGATTAGGATACGGGTATCCCATATTTCCGCACATCTATTCCTCTCTTAATATCTAGGTATTTGTCTGGGAATGTTATAAAATTTTTCCATGTAAATATGTATAAAAACATTAGAATAGATTATTACGCATCTAGAGATAGTTAAAGATGGAAATACTGTTTAAGCGGAGATGCATAGTTACTCAACAAGGAAATACGCTTAGGAAAAACAGTCTCTTCGAAGATCTAAGTCTCCTTAAAGAGGCTATGATAAAATGGAGTATCGTTTACTTGCACTCATAGTGTTATCGTTAACGTGTTTAGTTCAACTACAAGTATTTGCTGATACTAGTTTAATTGAAGCTTCCCCAATAGTGAAAGTGCTAGTATACCCTGATGGAAGTATTAGGTTGGTCTACTCATTGGTTGGGGATACTAGTATACCATTAAATGTTTCTCGGGGAGCAATAGATTATTCTCTAACGTATACGAGGATAAGAGATCGTCTAGTAATAACCCTAGCGGGGGGCTTAGAAGCTTCTATAGGTGAGCCTTCGGGTAAGCCGGTGAAACATAGTATATTGTTCATAGGTTTTACGCTATCCTCGAAACCTCTTAGCGGGGAAAAGGGCTTCCATAGTACTGGTATGGCTATTATAAATATTGATGAATACTACAATAATACTACAAGTCATGTAACAGTCAATGTTAGCCGGATTATAGCTAATACAACACCCATTGGAGTAGATGCTTCTTTCTCAATAGAGGTGAGGGGGCTGGCTAATACTAGCATGTTGTCCAGTATACTTTGGAGAAACCTTTCGGAAATAAACGCGTTTCTAGCGGAGAGAGGCTATAATTGGATAAGAATGCTAGAATACAATGTAGGCATGGAAAATAATACCTATAAAATTAATGGTAGATTATTCTTAAACTTCTCCCAAATAATCAATGTAGTAGCGGGAAATAGTTTAGGAGGGACAAGTCGTTTCAGGGAATGCTTAGACTATCTATTCGATAATATAAGTGTGAATATTAGGTTAGCTCAAGCCCTCTGGAGCGAAGAATACCATAATGCAAGTAGAACTGGAGCGAAAACCGACTTCACTCTAGAAGCAAGGGGAGACATAGATGAATACATTAGTAGAATCGAGGCATGTCTACCAGAGTATATGAAACTCCTATCTATTACTGGCGTAAACCTAACCAGTCTAACAATACCTGGAATAGACTTTAAGAAATACCTAGAAATACCCAGCTTAGTACCCATAGACCCCCATGGCTCTAAACTACACCTAAGAGCGAGTCTATCAACAAGTGGAGTAGAATTCAACCTTACAGTAGACTCTGGTAGGCTCCTTTACAATAATACTAATCTACCACCTGAAACCCGTGCTCAAAAAGCCATAGAAATAGTAAAAGACTATTTAGAGAACTTAACAGCACTCCTAGAACCCTACCGCATAACGCTAGGACTAGACCATATAATCCCATTAAACATAAGCCTACAGGGAATAGAAAACCAGAAACAACAAGTAATAGTAGAACCAGAAACCATAACCCTATTCAAACCAGTAAAAATAATAGTAAGAATAGAAGAGAAACCAGAAACAACCACCCAGCCACAACAAACGACTACAGTTACGATTACAAAAACAATAACGGAAACCATTACGGAAACAACAAAGCAATCAACAACCGAGACAACTACTATGATATCAACAACTACTACAACAAAAACAATAGCTGAAACTATTACAACTACTATAACACTAGTTGACGTAAAAACACTCCTAACAACCCTCACAATATCAGTTGCTACCGCGATAATAGCAACCTATATTCTAGTTACTAGGAAGAAAGGAAAGTAAACACATTCATCTAGACAGCTAGGGTTTCCCTAAGAGAATTTAGGGTAGTAGCCATAATATTATTCCAGCTGTTACTGGTACCGTTATTTCATCGAGTACCGACTTCCATGTAATGCTTTCAATAATACTTGAAGCGAATGCTACTATTATAGCTGTTTCTAATCTAATACCCGCTACTATACATGAGGCTAAGCTTACAGCCATCATTGCTAAGAGACCAGTTAATGTTTTCCTGTTATTATATGGTAACCTGGGGTATGGTATTGCTCTACCCGTTATTGCTGCCGCTGCATCACCGAGGCTTGAAACCATTACGGCTGCAGCAGCATCAACTGGTTCTAAGAGTATGATTAACATGAGTGTTAGGAACCAGAAGTATACTGTCCCGGTGAAGTATTTGTTTTCGAGTTCTTCTCTTCGAGCCATGATTTTGAATGTATCCGAAGCTATGGGTATTTTTATGTTGAGGTTTTTCCTTAGAGTTATTTCGTGTAAAGTGTATATGGTGAAGAAGAATAAGGCTATTGGAATAGCAATTGTTTTGCCAAGCCATACCACTACTGGGATGGCGGCGAAGCCGGGGATAACGTGTATGCTCTTCCTCTTAGCTTCAACTAATACTAGACTCCAACGATTACTTTCCAAAAAGCCGGGAACACCCCTCCTGTCAGAATACTCCTATTAGAAATGCTAGGAGACCCGTAAATAACGGTATCTTAAGAATCCTAGTAGCCCTCCAAGCATGCTTGTAATCATGGGCTACGAGGAGTATAGATGTTATTACTGGTAAGTCTACGCCTATTAGAGCTGTTAGTAAGTAGTATATATTGTATTTGTAGAATAGGTATGGTATCGGGCTTATAATGACGACTATCAATAAGAGTGTTGAGCCGAAGAGGAAGGCTATTTTCGGACCTGCTACAACTGCTAGAGTTTTAACATTGTATTTCTTATCGCCCTCTAAATCCTCTATTCCTTTAAATACCTCTCTCCCCAAGATTATAAGGAAGGCGTAGAGACCAGGTAGTAGACTAGCACTAGGATTAGGTGATGCAAGCCCACCAAACAGTATACTCAAGAGGGAGAGAAGAGCTATTACTATGTTCCCGGGGAATCCAGTTTTCTTTATCCAACGAGAATACTCAAACAATAGTATAGAAGCAATAACTGCTACAAGGAAACAATAATAATCCAATAAAATACTCAATAAGACACCTATTACCATTAACAATATACTTACGATAAGAGCTGTTCTAGCATTAATTCTCCCACTAGGAATAGGTCTCCAAGGCTTATTTACAGCATCTATAAAACGGTCAAAGTAATCATTAACAATATTTCCACCAGCACCTATAAGAGCGGGCACTAATCCCACTAGAATAAGCCTATAGTATTCATTGTTTAGGCTACCATAGCCTCCAACAATTAATCCGACTATACTGGAAAAACCTATAATAGCAGTATTTCCAATCCTAGCTAGTTTTAACCAATCAGTAAACCTTTGAGTAAATGTCGGCTTCAAAGCTTAATCCACACGCGTATAACTTGTTAAAGAGAGATAATAATAAGTTCAATGGGGTATTCCAAACAATAGCCTAACAATTATATACGAGATTATTTATTAAAACACTCCTTTATAGCGTAGTAGGATACGAGATTTTTATTAATGTTCGAAACTTTCTTATTTATAGCGAAAAACTCTAGAGATGCATGAATAGTGGGTTATTCTGTTCCCGTTAGTGTTAGCTTGCAGGGTATGGATAAGGGTTTTGTGCCTAATGGCTCTTATGATGTTATTGAATTGGGGGAGATGTCGTTAGGGGAGGCTTTGTCTCTACTTAACC
>CAZWTS010000146.1:0-4166 GCA_964637085.1 uncultured Desulfurococcales archaeon
GGAGAACTCCTAGCCATAATCTTCACCCAGCCCTCGGTTGTTGTAAGAATCTACGGAGGAATTCTTCTATAGATGCTTCCAGGCTTTCAACACCATAAATCCTAAGCCCGTGTTTCTCGATGAGCTCGCCTACGATCCTGTAAACGAAGCCAGGGTTATCGGTATGGACTATTATTTCTGTTCCATGGATTTCTATTTCATTAAAATATTCTTTGAGGTGTTTTGCTACTTCCTCGAGGTTTTCAGCTCTTATTCTAACAACACTTATCTTTAAAGCATCCATTATATCAGTGGGAGTTCCCTGGAAGACTATGCGTCCAAAGTGTATTAGGGCTAATTTGTTAACTATTCTAGATAATTCTGGCAATATATGTGAGGATACGAGAATAGATATGTTATGATCTCTATTTAACTCAGCAAGCAAGCTTAAAACCTCGCTTCTTCCGAGAGGGTCAAGATTACTCGTGGGTTCATCTGCAATCAGTAATCGTGGTTCGTGTATAAGTGCATGTGCTATAGCTAAGCGTTGTCTTTGCCCAGCACTAAGTGATTTTATTGAAGCATTCTTTTTCTCAATTAAACCTACGGTACGTAGAACCTCGTTGACTCTATCCACACTAACGCCTCTCAGCTTAGCAGCATATCTGAGCAGTTTCTCAACGGTTAAAGCTTCAGGAAAGGATGGTTTCTCGAAAATAACTCCAACCTCCTCACGAGCACTAGCATCATAGAAGGGGTCACGTCCGAATAGGCTTACTTCTCCACGATCTCTTCTTAGAATACCGAGACATAGTCTTATAGTAGTGGTCTTACCAGCACCATTGGGGCCTATTAACCCAACAATATCTCCCTCGTTAACATTGAGATCTAATCCATTAACAGCAATAATATTGCCGAAACGCTTAACGAGTCCTCGGGCAACAAGCAGGGGCATTCAATTATCCCTAATCAAGCGTGGGGACGGGAAATATATAAGTTCTACTAAAATAGATTATTAATTACGCAATAATCGAGAAAATGGTAGCAATTACTATTTAATTCTATTGTTTATAATGCTATCCATTAATTACTTAATTGGTAGTATTCCACTATAGGGGTTCTCTTTTTTAGACTACATATTTTACTAAAAGGGCATTTGTTGCACGGACATTCTAGTTTTATTCTCTTTAGCTTTCCTTGGGCTAATAGAAGTCCTACTACTTTTTCAATTACTTCTTTTCTTACTCCTAATCTCTTCGCCATATAGTCTATTGTAAATATTTTCGTTTTCCTTGCCTCCACTAATACTTTACTTATTATATCTCGGCTCATAGCCTAACCTTCTCTTAAACTAGGCTTAATAGACTATATACTATTACTGATACTACTGTAGCAACTGCTAACATGTATATTACTGCAAGTATTGTTAGTTTAGCGTTCTTTAACTCCTGATACATTACCGCTATAGTTGCGAGACACGGTACGTATAGCATCATGTATACGAGTACAGCCAATGCTTGACTAGGCGTTAATCCTAATGCAAGTAAAGCTTCCCTAGAACTATCAACACCTTGCAATAATGTTATCGATTCTACTAGAGCTTCCTTTGCTATAAAGCCGTGGATTAATGCGAACCCTATCCTCCACGCAGTATCTGGTCCTAAACCATAGAGTAATTGTAGGATTGGTCCAAGACTATGCCCTAGGACGGCACCATAGCTTTCAACCGGGTCTTCAACCATTCCACTAGGCCCATAAGAGAGGAGTGCCCATGTTATTATGCTTAATAGGAATATGATTATCCCAGCTTTCTTTAGGAAGTGTTTACTATAGTCCCATGTTATCCACCATACAACTTTACCACTAGGCTTGTGGAGTGGCGGTATTTCTATTAGGAATTCAGGTGGTTCTCTCTTCTTGAATAAGATTCTCCTCGCAAGTAGTGCGGTCACCAAGTAAACGAGTATACCGAGCACGTAGACTCCAAGGATAACTGCTGCTTGGATTACTGGTGATTCAAAGAAGGCTCCTACAAATGCCAATAATACTACTAATCTTGCCTGGCAGGGTATGAAGGGTACTCCAAGGATTATTTCAACGCGTTCTTCTTCCTCCGTAGCAGTTCTACTTGCTAGTACTCCTGGCACATTACATCCAAAGCTTATGATCATTGGGAATACTGCTTTACCAGATAAACCAAATTTTGCAAAGAATCTATGGAATGCTATAGCCATTCTAGGCGCTAATCCAGAGTCTTCTAGTATTGCTATGAATAGTGATATCAGTATTATTAGGGGTAGGAACGATAATACACTTCCAACACCAGGTATGATTCCATCTGCTATGAGGCTTACAAGCCAGTCGGGAGCGTTAGTACTTACAAGATACTCGGCACTTATAGTTGAGAGCCACGTGAATAATTTTTCGAGTAACCCGCTGAAACTGAATTCCTCTATTGCTGAAGCTATATCCTCGTATCCTAGTGTTTCGAACACGGTGTTTAAGGGGAACCCGGTATTTATTGCGAATGCAAAGAAGAATACGAGGAATAGTAGTCCTAGGCTAACAAGGGGGCCCATAACGGGGTGCTGGAATATTCTATCAGTAGTTTCTTCTACTATTCTCTTCTGCTCTGTTCTAACAATTACTTCATGCATAAGCCTGTCTGCATAGTCGAATCGCACCATTATTGCGAGGTCTTCTGGAGTCCTACCACTATTCTTTGAAAATATTTCTCTAAGCTCTCTAGCTTTTTCAACTATATCTTTTCTCCCAGCTTTTTCTAAGAGTTCTTCAAGGCGTTGATCACCTTCAAGTAGTCTAAGAGCTAGCCATCTAGGATTATAGTTTCCTAGGACCTTAGCTTTAACTAAAAGTGCCTCGAGTTCAGCGATGTAGGGTTCAAGTCCGTTGTAATCTATTTTTAGGGGTTCTCTTCTCCCCTTTCTCCCCTCAGCAACTTCTATTATAGCGTCTAATAGCTCTCTAATACCGAGGCCTTGAACCGCTGAAGTAGCTACTACTGGTACTCCCAGCTTGGCTTCTAGTTTATCTACGTGTATATGGATTCCCAGGCTATGGGCTTGATCTATTTTTGTTAATGCGAGAACTACTCTAGGTGTGAGCTCAAGTATTTGTAGTGCAAGGTATATTGTTCTCTCTGGTGCAGTTGAGTCAACTAAAACTAATACTACATCAGCTTCTCCTCCAACAATATATTCTCTTGCAACTATCTCGTCTATACTGGCAGCAGTTATACCATACGTTCCTGGGAGGTCTACGAAGCATATTTTTCTCCCACGGTGTTCGCGTTCACCAGTCTTTAGCTCTACGGTTACGCCGGGCCAGTTTGCTACGTGTGCTGTTTCTCCCGTTAATACATTGAATAGTGTTGATTTACCAACGTTGGGGTTGCCAGCAACAGCTACTACTATATCACAGCCCTGTTTCTCCTTTAGGCCTAGTTTACTCCAGTTGGTCATCTCGTTCACCTAGTAGGTATTTCGTCTAATAATATTTAGATACGTCTAAATCTTTATAACCTCTACTATCGCCTATACACGTGGAGCAGTACTTGGTCGGAAGGGAAGAGGTGGTTGATGTGGTTTACGCTAATGTTAAGGTCCGGCATAACGATAAAGTAACAGCAACCGTTGAAGACTATTTAGTAACCATATATAGACTCGAAGAAGCCTTCGGTATTGCACGAACAACTGTTATAGCTAGAGAACTAGGAGTAAAACCAGGTACTGTTTCAAAAGTTGTTGGTAAACTCGAAGTTAAGGGTCTAGTTGAAAGAACAAAATATTATGGAGTAAAATTAACCGATGAAGGTAGGAAAATAGCCGAGCGTATTATATGGAAACACCGTGTACTAGAGAGATTCCTATATGACTATGTTGGATTAGACCCATTAAAAGCCCACGAGTACGCTCATATGATGGAACACTTACCAGACGAAATAGTTAAGAAGATATACGATAAACTCGGTAGACCTGCAACATGTCCTTTAGGAAACCCTATCCCTGGTGCCGAGATACCTGATGAATTAAAGGTAGCTGTTCCATTGATTAAAGCCGAGCCAGGTGCTTGTATAAAGATTGTAAGGATAGCCGGAGTTCTTAGGGAGGGACTAAAACATATAATTGACCTAGGCTTAATGATAGGTGTAACTGCTAGAATAGTCT
>CAZWTS010000147.1:0-4325 GCA_964637085.1 uncultured Desulfurococcales archaeon
TAATCCAATAATTATATCGTCAACTACATTGTGATCATCAAGTGATACAACACCAAAAATACCACCCATTTCAGGCACCATTACTATAAATCGGCGTATGTCATCTATTTTCAATGTATACTCGTAATGTATTTTAAGCAATGCTTAACTAAACTACTTGTTGTATTAGTAATGTTAGTAATGTTCGTAGTAATCATCTATTACTGAATATTATACAGAAATAATGTAGAGGATTCCAGGTACATGTTTATGAACCATAATAAAAGAGAAGTAATTATTGAGACTTATCGTAAAGGATATGAGGAATACATCATAAGCTTATTAATGAAATGCTTTAAAAGCTATAGCAAATACGGTTTATCCCTCAAAGAACTATTAGAGCTACCAAAACGTGATCCTAGTATAAAGTTGGAAAACATATTTATAGCGTTCGTAGACGGTAAGCCAGCCGGACTTATTCAAGTAGTTGAACGTAAAATAAGGATTATTGGAGGAGCCATAGTAGATGTAGCTGGTATAGCTAATGTCTGTGTTGTAGAAGAATACCGGGGTTTAGGAATATCTTCTAAAATACTAGATGCAATACATAATCGGTATCGGGAGAAAAAGTATCCTTTAGCCGCGCTTCTAGCAGGTTATGGATCAATAGCCCATAGTATATATCTTAAGAATAAGTACATAGACATACATTCAACAAGTTCGCTAATACTATCCTATAATGATCTTAAAATACTGTCGTCAATGAATGTGAATAGTAGTAAATGGATTCTGGAAGTATTAAATGAAAAGTATCTTAGAAATATAAGAGGAATATACGATAATGAGACAAGCAATTATACTGGAACCATAGTAAGAGACGAGACATATTGGAGTAGAAAGATATTCGGTAGTCACCCGCTTCATACATTCTTTTATGGTTCGATTAATCCACGCTTTGATAAAGTAATAGTAAGTAAGCATGATAGTACTCCAATAGGTTATGCTCTCATATCATCATGGTTGAATCAAGCAACTCTGGTTCCTCAGGGTAGGGTTCTAATTAAGGAATTCTATTCTACTGGTTCTTGTATCGAAAAAATAATCGTCTTGATTTCACTAATAGATAACATAGTCTCTGAGCTAAAGCCAAAGAGTATCGTAGTGTACTCACCTATTATACAAGTATTTAGGGATGTCATTGGTTTGGGTAAGATACTTTTAACTGATGAAATATATATGTTTAAAGCGTTAAACGTAGAATCCTTAGTTGAAAAAATAATTGAAGGCTTAGACCTAGTAGCACAGAAATATGGACTAGCTAGGGGGTTCTCCATAAAAATAGGGAGAGATTATTATGGTAGTGGTAATATTCTAATAGAAGCTTCTATTGATGGACTAGTAAAATTGTCTTTTGCAAGCGGTATAGATTATTTACTAGTAAACAGAGAGGTTACTACAAGTAATTCTAGGTTAGTAAAACTACTACTACAAGACTATAAGACCCATATAGATTATATTGATAGGTGGTGAGCTCCTCATGGAGCTGACATCTAAGTATTACTCGATAATAGTAGGACTTCTTGAAAAGATAGTAAAGGAAGAGAAAGATTCACTGAGGAGAGCTTCTCAGCTATTAGCCAACTCTATAGAAAGCAATAAGATAATTCATGTTATTGGCGCTGGCCATTCAGCAATGCTTGGCGAGGAATTATTCTATCGTGCGGGAGGCTTGGCTGTAGTAAACCCTATAATAGATAATGATATAACAGTAGGACACGGCGCATTAAAGTCGACTCTTCTTGAGAACGTAGAAGGTTATGCTGAGGTCTTGTTAGAATCCGCGAGAGTAGTTGAAGGCGACACGGTAATAATTGTTTCAACAAGTGGTGTAAACACGTTCCCGATTGAAGCTGCATTAAAGGCTAAGGATATGGGCGCATCAACAATTGCTATAACTTCAAAGAAATATTCCTCTCAACTCGAACCACGTAATCCTTGGGGGAAACACCTATATGAAGTGGTAGATGTAGCAATAGATAACAAAGTTCCTAGAGGAGATGCTGTACTCGAATTACCAGGCTTAAATATGAAAGTAGCACCCGTCTCAACTATATTAAACTCATTTATTGCTAGCTTACTAGTAGCATACACGGTTAACATTCTCTTAAGTAAGGGGATAAAACCACCTATATGGCTTAGTAGTCATTTACCAGAAGCGAGAGAGCATAATAAGGAATTGTTTGAAAAATATTCACATAGAATTAAACTTCTCTGAATCATTTAAAGGTGTATAGATTAATGAATAATATAATACACGCTGGGAAAATAGTCTCACCCTATTTTACTAAAGAGAGAGTATCGATACTGGTTAAGGATGGTATAATAATCGATGTAGTGGACGGATATGTTACCGGTTCTTCTATCTTAAACTATAGGGACTACATTATTATGCCAGGTATACTTGATACGCATATTCACGGGATTAGCGGATATGATGTGAATAATGCAAGGGTAGAAGATATTCTAGGCATGTCGAAGCAGCTAATAAGACATGGTGTAACGGGTTTCCTCCCCTCAACAGTTACAGCACCACATGAAACGCTCTTGAGTATATGTAGCATTATACCCGAGGCAATAAATGAATGGAATAGCTTAAGAGAACCCCCCGGTGCACGTATTCTAGGATTACATCTTGAGGGCCCATATATAAATCCGGAGAAACGTGGTGCTCAAAACCCCAAATACATTAGGGCTCCAAAGATCAAGGAAATAATGCAATATTATAATGCATCGAAGCAATACCTAAAAATGATTACATTAGCACCTGAAATAACTAGTGCTCTTGATATTATAAGTATTCTAGTTCGACTAGGAATAACTGTAAGCCTAGGGCATTCAAATGCTGACTATGAGGTAGCTAAAAAAGCAATAGAAAAAGGAGCTTCAAGAGCTACACATCTATTTAACGCAATGAGGAAAATACATCATCGGGACCCGGGATTAATTATAGCATTACTTGAAAACGAGAGCGTATATATAGAGTTAATAACTGATTTCATTCATCTGCATCCATCCATCATAAAATTCGTTATAAACCATGTAGGGACTAGAAGAATAGTATTGATCTCGGACTCGATAAGTGCAACCGATCTACCAGACGGAGAATACTCTCTCGGAGGGCTTAAGGTAAGCGTTAAAGAAGGTATAGCAAGATTACGTGATGGTACACTTGCTGGTAGCACATTAACGCTTGATAAAGCATTGAAGAACATGTATTCTCTAGGATACAGTCTAAATGACATCACTAGAATGTTGAGCTTGAACCCAGCATTAAGCTTGAAAATCCATGACCTCGGAGATATAAGACCAGGATATAAAGCGGATTTCATTGTCTTAGATAATGAGTTAAACGTCAAAGCAACGATAATAAAGGGAGTTGAAGTGTTTTCCAAGTAAACATTATATTATGATGATATTTTCGATATTATATCCTTTAGCTCTCTAGACCTCTCATACAAGTATTTGAATCTAAAGAAACATACCCCGTCCAATCCCTGCTCCTTGCTCAGCACTAATTGTTTTTCTATTTCGCTTAGATTAGGCTGTCTTCCTTTAGTTTCTGGATGCTCACTTGGATGCAACTGTACTCCTACATATACTTTTCTTCTAGTAATTTCTTTAATCCATTTAGAGGCTCTTACAGGGGCTTCCGGTTCAACCTTATAGTCTAGGTAATAGGTCATGGGCATGAATATATCTACATATTTTGCTAAGTCCTCATAGTTTTGCCCATAATATAATGCACTTTTCTTTAACTCGTCAAGTGTATTGTATCGTTCAGCTTTACTTGCAATAGACAATATGATGTTGGGATCTTTTTTGTCTATTATCTTTCTAACCTCCCTTACAAATGATGACACGTTACGCCATTTTTCAAAAGCTTTCCCTTTATACCTAATATAGTCTAAGTGAATTCCTTCTACATCTACCTTTTCCAATATTCTTGTTATAAGTGATAATAGGTAGCTACGATACTTCTCGTTAGATGGAGAGACTTCACCATCCGAGTACCTATGATCTTCGAAGCAGACTATCCAAGCGTGAATCCTTATACCATAACTATTATTTAATACTATTTCGTTTAATACATCAATAAATGTTAGACCACTTATACTCTTCGTTAAAACAAGAATATCGGTTAACCCTATTTGTTTAGAAAAGAGGAGTATTTCCCTAACACCCAATTCTTTTACTGTTAACGCCCATGTCCAAGAAGCTAGAGCGAACATATTTTACCCCTAATATAACTCTTGCTAGCATAGAAAATTAACTAGGCGGGAATAGTT
>CAZWTS010000148.1:0-13298 GCA_964637085.1 uncultured Desulfurococcales archaeon
CTACTACCACCACGTATAAAGTACAATAACGTCTTCTGCCTCGCATCTCTACGCCTATTATTTCTCGCCAACAGAACCACCATCAACATTTAATAGACACTAAAAACACCAGTACCGCTACCCCACAAACCTAATACTATACACCACCACATAAAACGAGTTCGCCCAAAGAAAAAATTAAAACAAGACTTAAAACACCTCAAAAATAATCTATCAAGCGGTGGGCCCGTCGTCTAGCTTGGATAGGACGCCGGCCTGCGGAGCCGGAGGTCCGGGGTTCAAGTCCCCGCGGGCCCGCTAATCATTGCATTGCATTATGCTATGACTATTACATTAGTTCTATAGTGTTAATAATATTAGGTTTGTTTTTGTATTTTTCTATGGGTTCTGGGTTTTGGTTGGGCCTCCTAAGGTTAGAGTTCCTGTGCGTCATGGTGGGAGTATTGATTTGGATAACGCTCTTAAGGCTATTGAGACTGTAAAGGCTGCTTTAGATTACATTGTTGTTGGTCCTCCTATTATTCACCGTGGGCCTGCGGGTGATGTTCACGTTGATGTTCCGTTGATGTATCATGATTTTGCTTTAGATCGTGTCCATTTTGACCCGGTTATGCGTTGTCCGTCGCCTAAGGGTAGGCCTGCTAGGGCTTGGGGCGTTGAGGTTGATGTGAGTCTCGTTAGGAGGGTTATGGAGGAGGTTTTAGGAGAGGTTAGAGTTATTGATGCTGTTGAGTTTAGAGAACCCGAGGATGCATGGATAGTCCCTCTCGCGTGGAAGCATATTATTATAGCGCATATACGTGTGTCTTCTAATGGTGAAGAACTTATTCCAGATTACGGGTTAACAGAAGAGGTAAGGAGACACGTCTACTAGTTATAATTTTTTACGCATAGGGTTTTGGAAGATTAAGTTGTTTTTTGTACGGGAGAAACTCTTAACCATTCTATTAATTTTATATGTTATTCTATTATTGTATGATAGAGAGTTTCTATTCAAGTCTACTAGTTATCTTGAAGCGAATACTCTATCCCTTATAATTTCATTATTGCTTGTTTCACGGGGTTTAGAGTTTTCTGGATTTTTTAGTAGGGTAAGTAAGTGGATTTTAGAAGCTTCAACTGGCTCTATTGCTAAGTTAAGTTTACTTATAGTATTGTCTTCTGCTATATCTTCGGCAATTATAATGAATGATACATCACTATTTATTTTCATTCCATTCATTATAACACTGTCAAGATATACTGGGAGACTTGATTACTTACTAGTTATAACAACTATTTCTGCAAACATCGGTTCTTCTCTTACACCTATAGGTAATCCACAGAACATAATATTATGGCAATACTATGAATTAGGATTCATAGAATTCATCTATTCTATGCTACCTTTTTTCACTACTTCATTAGCCCTATTGCTATTATACCTCATAGTTACTGTAAAGAAACTATATCACGGCGAATATTGTAAAAGAACTAAAATACCGCGTATCCGCTTGAACTTGAAGTTGTTTCTGACCTCAATTATATTATTATTAATTAATATTATTTTGGCACAACTAGGCCTACAAGTATATGGGCTACTTCTAACGATATTCATACTTCTTATTATAAATAAAGACCTGGTTTTAGGTCTTGACTATGCATTAATCCTTATTTTCGCCTTAATGTTTATGGATTTTAGAGAAATCTCGTACATAATAGATCATATTAACCTAATACCCCAGCTTTATAACAACCTTCATATTATAATGTTATCGAGTCTCCTAAGCCAAGTTATAAGCAATGTACCAACGACAATAACACTAATAGAACATGTACCAGTTTCTCACTGGAAAGCATTAGCGGTTGGAGTCAACTTGGGCGGAGTAGGATTCCTCACAGGATCAATGGCGAACATTATAACGCTAAGAATGGGCAA
Organism: uncultured Desulfurococcales archaeon; assembly: GCA_964637085.1. Taxonomy (GTDB): domain Archaea; phylum Thermoproteota; class Thermoprotei_A; order Sulfolobales; family WANQ01; genus JALWGO01. The sequence goes on from CAZWTS010000148.1 coordinate 1,919, forward strand.
TATTAACGTAAGGATATTCCATAAATACGCTTTACCATACTTTATAATCCTATTCCAAGTAGTAATGTTGTTAACCTTATACGGTATTTATCCCTAGAGGGAACCGTTATTTAGGAGAACCCTATATGAGGGAGCTGGGAAATTATATGTTATTAGTAGGGTAAGTATTTAATGGCTAGTAAATTTTCTAGTGATAAAGTCTGGCTAGTAATATACGTTGTAATCGCATTGTCCTACATATACATTATGGTCTCGATAGCCCACTTACCGTATACTATAGTAAAGTATCTTGTTGTGGTATCTCTATGTTTCGCTATAATAGAATATTATATTAATAAAGCATTTATAAATAATATATTAAATATTTTCTTATTCGTCAGTGTTTTAAGTACCATTACTCTAATGAGACAAGGTTTCTATAAATTTGTTTTAGACGAAACGGTAATAGTACTGTATGTAACAGCTATTTTCGCAATAGGTGTTCTATGGATTTTATCTTTTTCAGTAATATTGGAATCTAATAGATTAAAATACCATGTCATTGATAAAGGAATAATGGCATCATCTATTATAGCCCTATTATTACTTATAATGCTATATTCCAATTTACATATCTACGGAAGTCTTGAATACTATGAGGCTCTTATATTTGCAGTTCCCCCAACTACTATTACAGTACTAATAGTGTTATTTGATGTCCTACTGTTTAGATATATTTTAAGGGTCTTGAGCAGGGAACAGAGAAAGGAGAGAAGCCTATTATACATAGACCTATTTATACATATACTATACTCTTTTGTTCTATTAATACCCTTAATCTCCACATCACTATTACTAGTAACTGTAAAACCCGGAGAAAAGAATTTTATAGCACTAAGCATTCTATCCTCATATTTTATAACAGCACTTATAGTTTCACTTATCGCGAAAATATACGTAGATCACGGTGTAATAATAGACTATAGGAAACCCCCGCGCGAAACATATATCACGGAGTCGCTGGCCCATTTCTATAGAATGAGATATATCAGCGCACTAATACTATTATTCAATCATATAGAAGCTTCTGGCCGCCAAGGTCTAGAAGTAATGAATACCAGAGCTAGTGCAATAGTATATAAAGGAGCAGAAATAGCGAGGAAACTCTTAAAACGTTTATTTATGTACAAAAAAGCATTAAACTTAGCTAAAGAATTAGATAATATTAATGTAGTACTAGTAAAATTACCTCGATTATCAAACAATGCTTTGAAAGATAAAGACATTATTAATTCAATAAAATCTATTGAATCTAATTTATTAAAGGCATACCAGTTAATAATAGAAGGAAAACATCCAAGTAATTACATTAAAACAGTTAGAGGAAACGTCAAGAAAATTATAAGTATATTATGGAAACAAGGAAACGAAGAATACAAGTCATACGAGGAGATTCTAGAAACACTTAATATTATTACCAAGAATCCCGAAGCGATTAAGAATCTAGTTGAAATAAGACCTTTGTTGCTAAGAGATGTTAGGAACTACATGGTTCATGGCCGTTTAACTAGGGAGTATTTCTATTATAACAATAAGATTGTGAGAAGAATAGAATTATTTGAAAATTATGATAACTTGTTCCTACTATACACAACGATACTATCTTATACTAATAGCCTTATAGAGGCAACTAAGAATTCATAGAAGCGAAGCACTCGAAGAGGAAAAATACATGAAGAAGGGTTTTGTATTATACATTACTGGTATTCCAAGTAGTGGTAAAACTACTCTAGCTAACAATTTAGCAGAAGCATTGAGAATTAAAGGATATAAAGTTGAAATACTTGACGCATACTGGGTTAGAAATCATATATGTTTACATGAGGGATTTAGTCTAGAAACCGGTAGGAAAATTATAACTTGTACTGCCTGGACAGCGAGACTTTTGGCCCGAAACGGTGTTATAGTATTATGCAGCTTCGTTACTCCATCGAAGAATCTTAGGGAGTTATTTAAACGAATAGTTGGCGAAGAAGTACCAGTATACGAAGTTTATTTAAAATGTAGTATTGATGCGTGTAGTAAAAGAGATAATAAGCAACTATATAGAAAGCTTATGATAGGAGAACTTAAGGAGCTACCCGGTGTTACTATACCTTACGAGGAATCATCTAACCCGGATTTAGTAATCGACACAGAGAGATTAGACGAGAAAGCTACACTTAAGAGAGTATTAGAATTTTTAAGGAAAAAAGGACACATTTAAACAAATCACAGCTGAGATAATACTTAGGCTTAGGTGGATAAGTAGCGGTATGCTAAGGCTACATGTATCGCTGTCCCGATGTACAATACGTCTTCATCCACATCAAAGTATGGGCTATGATGCGGCTTGTCTGTACCTTTCTCCGAGTTACCAGTACCGAGTATTATGAATGCTCCAGGTATTTTTCTTGTATAGAATGCAAAGTCCTCTCCACCCATACTAGGTTTTGCTTCTATTATCCTTTGTTCGCCGAGCATCTCGGATAATACTTTTCGCGCAAATCTAACCGCTTCTGGATTATTAATTAGTGGAGGTGATTTGTCTTCTATAGATATATTGCATTGTGCATTATAACTTTTACATATACCTTGTACTAGCTCCTTAAGCCTTCTTCTTATGGTGACACCAGTATCTTCTGTTAGATACCTATATGTTCCTCCAAACTCAGCTTGTTCTGGTATTATGTTGAACGCCTTTCCAGCCTTAATATAACCTACACTTACTACAGCCGATTCTATTGGATCTATATTTCTACTGACAATAGTCTGCATTGATTGTATTATATTAGCCGAGATAACTATAGGGTCTATTGTTAAGTGGGGGTATGCACCATGACCGCCTCTTCCCTTCACTACGACTTTGAACTCACCGACTGCAGCGAGAAGAGGTCCATCTTTTATAGCAACGATTCCTGAAGGTAGTGAGCTCCATACATGTATTCCATATATCAAGTTGACCCTAGGGTTCTCTAGAACTCCTTCTTCTATCATTTTTAATGCTCCATTACCTCCCTCCTCTGCTGGCTGAAATATTAGTTTAACATTTCCCCGTAATTCGTCTCTGATATTTGCTAGTATTTTTGCTGCTCCTAGTAACATTGCTACATGAGCATCATGTCCACAAGCATGCATTACGCCCTTTATTCGTGATTTGTATGGTTTTTCGTTTAATTCTTCTATAGGTAAAGCATCCATATCAGCCCTTAGAGCTATAGTCCTACTATTTTGTTTACCCCGTAATAGTCCGACCACTCCAGTTTTCGCTACACCAGTTTGGACTTCATAACCCCATTTCCTGAGGTTCTCCGCAATGAATTTTGCTGTATTGTATTCTTGGTAACCCAGCTCCGGATACATATGAATATGTCTTCTCCATTCAATTATTGAATTATTAATATTTTTAGCCATTTCAAGTATATCTTTTAAGCTATATGGCATTCCTATAACACCTAATACATTCTTATAGATAATGGAGGCGAGACATTAGGAGGTAAAGGATTAATATCAAGTGCCGTGAGGATCATCATCTATTTCAGATGAGGTACATATCTATCATCTACTAATAATGGATGAGAAAACAAACTAAAAACAATGCGCTCTAACCGCGATGGGCTTCTATGTAGTTATATATTTCTTGGGCTGATACCCGATACGGTTTTACTGGAACACCTATAGGCATGACATATAACGGATGATGGTTTTCTGGCGCACCTATTATTACTCTCACATCATCATCGTAGAATGCTCCAACCGCGACGGTACCAAGACCAAGCGCTGTTGCCTCTAAGTATATGTTTTGACCGACATGCCCTACCTCCATATGAACATACCTAATACCTCTTTCCCCATATATGCGTGTAGTCCTCTCATACTCGGCTGCAATAACCAAGACTACTGGCGCATCCCTAACCCATTCTTGATTTAAGCATGCCTCATATAATTTCATTCTAATATCTCCGCTTCTAACTAACACTAAACTATGAGAATGAGGCCTATATCGATACACACCTGCATTAAGCCCCTCTACACCATTCTCGCCTACAACAACATATACTTCAAGTGGATACGTAGCTCCAGCAGACGGACTAGCTCTAAATCCCCAATGAGTCTCAGTTATCCCCTGGGCAGCCCAGAGAAGTTGTGATAGCTGCCTCAATGTTAGAGGTTTATCGAGATATTCTCTAATACTCCGCCGATAAAGAATAGCTTCTTCTAGACTTATATTACCTTTAAATACAGGTAATGGTAGGTATATTAGAGACCCGTTCTCCATAATCTTGGCCTCTTCTTGTTCAACAGTTTCTCTAACACCACTTATGTATCTTATTACATCATATCCTAAAATTAGATGAATATATACTACAGCTAATCCTATAATAGATAATATTACCACTATTAGTGCTAGAGTCCTTAGTAGATTATAGTATCGCAATATTTTTCCCTCAAGAAAATAGATATTATGTTTAAACATAGTTAAAATTTAATGGAACTCTACTGGTGGATAACATGGTAGAATACCATTATAATGATGCATTAATAACGTTTATATTAATGACTTTAACTATGATTACTGGTGCATTAATATTCATAGCAAAGAAATACAATAAGTACCTTATTTTGATACATGCTGTACTAGCTATAGTAACATATATAGCCATGATCATTATGATTCTACGCGCGCCCAGATTTTAGCTGGTGCTCGAAGAATGATTGAATTTGAAGTAAAATATAAAGTCAATAATATTGAAAGGATTGAACAAAGACTTAAAGAATTAAATGCCGAATACTTGGGCGACGAGTATGAAGAGGACTACTACTTTCAACACCCATGCCGAGACTTTATGAAAACTGATGAAGCCTTACGTGTTAGAAAAACTGAAAACAAAGTAGAGCTAACATATAAAGGGCCTAAGTTAAGTAAGCGGACAAAAACCCGGGTTGAAATAAATGTTATAGTTGATAGTCTACAATCTATTCTAAGATTATTAGAGAAACTAGGGTTTAAGAAAATATTTGTTGTTAAAAAGAATAGGAGAAAATATAAAGTAAGCAATGAAATAGAAGTGAGTCTAGATTCAGTAGAAGGCCTCGGTACATTCGTTGAGATAGAGATAGCGAGAAAAGAGGGAGAAATTAAACAAGTCGAAAGCGAGTTATTTAGTATAGCGGAGATCTTGGGCTTAAAAGGTAAACCTATAATAAAGTCTTATCTTGAATTACTGTTGGAAAAAGATAGGAGTTCTGGTGTTCGAATTGAGTAGCGAGAAAAAATTGTTTAGTGAATTAAATAGGTTCTTTGAACCAGAAAGCGTAGCTGTAATAGGGGCTTCAGAGAAACCGGGAACTATAGGACGTGCAATTATGGTTAATCTTATCGAGAAATTTAAGGGAAAAATCTATCCAGTTAATATAAAATATGATAAGGTATTCGGTCTCCCCTGCTATAAGTCTGTCCTAGACATACCTGGTACTGTAGAGTTAGCTGTTATTGCTGTTCCAGCAAAAATAGTTCCAAGAATCATAGAGGAGTGTGGCGAAAAAGGCATTAAAGCTGCCATTATCATAAGTGCAGGTTTTCGTGAAATAGGAGGAGAGGGTATAGAGAGAGAAAAACGAGTAATAGAAACCGCAAGAAAATATGGTATGAGAATCATAGGACCGAATTGTCTAGGAGTATATGATGCCCATAGTGGCTTAAATACCATATTCAATCCTCCAGATAGACAGCGTGTACCAGAGCCAGGACCAGTAGCCTTTATATCGCAAAGTGGTGCACTTGGAGCAGCTGTTCTCGACTGGATATCGATAATGGGAGTAGGTTTAAGTAAGTTCGTAAGCTATGGGAATGCTGCAGACGTTGATGAATCAGAACTCATAGAGTTCTTAACTCTTGATCCAAAGACTAAGATTATCACAGCATATATCGAAGGAGTAGAAGACGGTAAAAGATTTATGAATGCTATTAAGAAGGCTTTGAGGAAACAAAAACCTGTTGTTATATTAAAAGCAGGTAAGAGTGAAAGAGGAGTAAAAGCGGTTGCTTCTCATACTGGCAGTCTTGCTGGAACCTATAGAGTGTATGAGGCAGCGATAAAGCAAGCGGGAGCACTCTTAATAGAAGAATTATGGGAATATCCATTGGTATTAAAAGCGCTTGCATGGAACCCCGTTCCACGTGGAAATAGAGTTGTTATCGTCACTAACGGTGGTGGTGCAGGAGTTTTAGCCACGGATGCTGTTGAGAAGCAAGGTCTAGTTATGGCTGAACTAGCTGAGGAAACTATTAAAGAATTAAGAAGAGTATTGCCTCCAGCAGCCTCCCCGTATAATCCAGTTGACATACTTGGTGATGCCCCCGCAGAAAGATACCGCAATGCTATAGAGATAGTGAGTAGAGATCCCAATATCGACATGATTGTTGTTATAACTATCATGCAGGCACCAGCACTTGATGCGTTTGAAATTCGAGACGTATTAAAGAAAGCTAGAAAAGAATTAGGTAAACCCATAGTAGTTGTTGCGCCAGGTGGAGAATACACTGAAAGACATTCTAGGTTAATCGAAGAGGAGGCACACATACCAGTATACAAGTCGCCTGAGGAAGCTGTAAGAGCATTAAAATATCTCTACGAGTATAAGCGAGCCCTAGACAAAATACGATAACTATAAGTAGGTGAATGATTACTCATTGAGCTACGAGTGGCTTAGTGGTCTTGTAGGAACATACGGGTTAATAGGCATTTTTATTGTAAGTGCTCTTGGAAATATGATACCATACACTACCATTCCATATCTTTTACTCGTTATGGCATATACTGCAACGTTACCTTCCGATGAATTGAAAATTGCAACAGCAATAGTAAGTGCTATTGGTGCTGCCGTAGGAAAAGTTGTGGTGTATTATATTGGTAAGGGAGCGAGTAAGATTATTAGTGATAATACTAGAAGGAAATTAAAGAACTTTGCAAGGATAATTGAAAAAGGATTATTTATAACGATATTCTTATTTGCAGCTCTACCGTTACCTGACGATGTCATATACATACCTGTTGGTATGAGCGGATATAGTATTGTTAGATTTTTCGTAGCGGTTGCACTAGGTAAAATAGTGATAACTATAGCAGCTGTATATTTCGGCTCCACCATAAAATGGTTCCTTGAGGGAGGTCTAGGATTACCATTATGGTTATCTATACCGATACTAGTAATAGTTACATTATGGTTAACATACGTTATAGTTAAAATGGATTGGGAAGGTATCGTTGAAACATATTCTAATGATGGCTTCATTAAAGGGACTATAAGGCTCCTGATGGAGTTTTTTAAAGCACTCGTATACCCGTTCATAACATTATATAAGAGGATGAGAAGATAACGTTTAACAAAATCCTAATAGAAGCTCTAAGGAAAACACTAAAATTTATTGACGAAGAACATTCCATGAATATAACATTACTACTGGTACTAAGAGGTTCTTTAAAAGAGAACGAACTACTATCTCAATGTACAAACATTATCAGGGATCAAGAAAGATGTAAAAAACTAGTAGATTATGCGATAAGAAGTAAAAAATATATTAAGAAAAAGAATGACGTCTTAATACTCCGTAGTAACCTCCTAACTTATGTAAATACTTTGTATGATATTTTATACGATCTCAACGATTTTATCGGCAAGGTATCTAGACGGGAGTTTACAGTGAACGACATTATATCTAAGTCTATGACCCCTAGCGCAATGCTACTAGTTATGTCAAGTAACCCTAGAAGTACTGGTTATCTTGATCTATTATTGTATTATTTTACAGCTATGTTAGTGGCACAAGTGTTTCTAGAACTTTCTAGAAACTATACATGGTTTCAGGAAACAATAACAGCTATTGAGAATCTCTTCTTAAAACAATAGAATAAATTATTAGACAGGTGCTACTCCTTTAACAGCGAGTCTGCGTTTAATGTAAGTGAATCTTAGTCTACCTCTACGTTTCTTAGCTTTCTCCCAGTCAACCATTTCCTCCATTCCTGGTAACGCAAAATTACCGTCTGGCAGTTCTTCTAATTCTCCTCTTTCTATTAAGTTGGCTAATGCCTTTCTTAGTCTATCTTCTCCAGCTAGACCGCTAAATACATCCCTTAACTCTTTCCATGAAACAGGTCTTCCCTTTTCTTTAATTATCCTAATTACTAATTCCTCTAACTCCTGATCGCTTGGAGCCTTCATTACTACTACATCTTCGTCTTCATAGAGTTTTTCGAGCTCTACTTCCACTTTTATTCTCACCTCAAGTAATACTTGTGTTTTATAGTACTTAAAACTTTCTACAAATTCTGTAACTTTTTAAGAACCTCTAACTTAAACTTACCTAACTTTTTTAGTATTGAAATTATACTGTTCTGATCTACGATCTCAGCAATAATAGGATCCATAATTTTTTCTTGAAGTAATGATATGTTTTTGAGGATGGATAGTGCTGTTCTCCTATTACTTATCATCATTTTCTTCGCCATGAGTTTTTCTATTATGCTATTAACATATTCTACATACATTAATGATAACTGTTTTTCATCTATTTTAGATATAGGTTCTACGTAGAAGTACTCTAAGTACCCAACATTTTTATATAATTCACTTATGATATAACCATACCTTGACGGTAGAATATATACGCCCTTACTAAAATATATTACTGGTATCTTCTCTAAAATTCTCTTAACATTCATGTATCTCCTACTACTCCTAGTAGGGAACCTATATATTATTAGTATAAACTTTGTTCCTCTCTTAAATATAATGTATCTAGCACTATAGTATTCCATAATTCCTCTAATATCATTCAATACTTCAATAGATTTCTTCCAGTTATCAGAGAGAAAAACGTTTGGCGCAAGTTCTCTAAAGCCATAATCCACTAGTTTTTCCTTTATTCTTCTTTTCCTATATTCATTATCTACTCTAAATATTATTGAGTACATTATTACTGTTGTACCTCTTGTAATTGTATCAGATTGTGGGATACTTGCGGTGTCTAATCCCTTATTACCCTCATGCACCTAAAAATTTAAACTAGGTGCGAATTAAATTGGCGAAACCAGTTCTAGAGGAGGAAGGAAAGACCGTTTTTCTCCTAGGTAACGAGGCCATAGCGAGAGGAGCTATTGAGGGAGGAGTGGGGTTCGTCTCTGCTTATCCTGGCACTCCCTCAACAGAGATAGTTGAAACGCTAGCAGCTATTGCGAAATATGTGGGCTTCTATGTTGAGTGGAGTACTAATGAGAAAGTAGCTTTTGAAGCCGCTTATGGCGCTGCTATGAGTGGTGTTAGAAGTCTTACTGCAATGAAACATGTAGGCGTCAACGTTGCTGCTGATCCGTTAATGAGTAGTGCGTACACTGGTGTGAAAGGCGGCTTCATTATAGTTTCAGCTGACGACCCCGGTATGTGGAGTAGTCAGAATGAACAAGATAATAGGTACTATGGGTTACACGCATTTATACCAGTATTTGAAGCGTATAGTCCAAATGAAGCAAAGGAGACTGTAAGATTACTATTTGATTTCTCGGAGAAATTCGAACATCCAGTAATATTTAGGTCAACGACGAGGCTGTCTCATAGCAGAGGTCCAGTAAGACTCGGGAAAATACCAGATAGGAAAACTAAAGGTGTTTTCGAAAAGAAGCCGGATCGATGGACGCTTATACCAGCTTATTCGAGAAAGCTTAGAAGGAGACTAGTTGAAAAATGGGAGGAGATTCGTAGGGAACTAAATAATTGGCCCTTCAATAAGTTCTATGACAATAATTCCGATTATACTATAATAGCTTCTGGAATCGCATATGGCTATGTAATTGATGCTTTAGAAGAATTGAATGTAGGGAGTAAGGTCAATATACTGAAAATAAACACACCCGTACCACTACCCCATGATATAGTATTGAATGCTTTGAAGAAGTCGAACAAGATATTAATTGTCGAAGAACTGGAACCTATTGTTGAATCAGAGGTTAAGAAGATAGCATTTGAGAGAAATTTAGATGTTGAAATACATGGCAAAGACCTAGTTCCCCAGGTAAGTGAACTAGATTTGAATAGAGTAATGAAAGCTATTGCCAACTTCCTTGGCATTAGCTATAAACCTATAGAATCTACTGTAGATGTCGGTGTTAATATCCCCCCAAGGCCACCGACTTTCTGCCCTGGTTGTCCACATAGAGCTACCTTCTACATACTTAAGAAAGCTGCCAATAAGCTTAGACTAAAACCCATCTATAGCGGAGATATAGGCTGTTATAGCTTAGGTGTACTACCACCATTCGAGGAACAAGACATTATTGTCGAAATGGGTGGTAGTATAGGGGTAGCTAATGGCCTCGCACACACTACTGATCAACCATTAGTCGCTATTATAGGTGATTCAACATTCTTCCACGCTGGAGTTCCAGGACTTATAAATGCCGTTTATAATAATGCACCAATGCTCGTACTAGTACTGGACAACCGTATAACAGCCATGACTGGCCACCAACCCCATCCGGGTACTGGTATGAGAGCTACAGGTGAGAGAGCCCCTATTATTGATCCAGAGAAAATAGCAAAAGCTATCGGTATAGAATACACTAGAACAATTGATCCATACAATGTTGATGAATCACTAAGAATTCTTGAAGAAGCACTCAAATATGTTGTCGAGAAGAAGAAACCAGCACTAGTTGTTATGAAGAGAGCTTGCTCGCTACTAGTATATCGTGAAGCTCTAAGACGAGGAATAGAAAACCCCTACTATAAAGTATTGGAAGATAAATGTACTGCATGTAGAGTATGCTACGACTTCTTCGGATGTCCAGCAATCATACCGAAACCCGATGGGAAAGCATACATAGACCCCGTTATGTGTACTGGTTGTGGTGTATGTGCTAAAGTTTGCCCATTCAACGCAATAGTGGTTGAAAGACCTCCTTCTAAAGATTGGGATAAATTATGGTTTTAGTAGGTGGGAATGAGATGAGAACTGTAAATATTGTAATAGTTGGTGTAGGAGGACAGGGACTAATAACTATTGGACGCATACTTGGGAACGCCGCCGTAATGAAAAATATAGGTGTTATGGCATCTGAGGTTCACGGGCTTGCTCAGAGAGGAGGGAGTGTTATAGTACATGTAAGAATAGGGAACCCCCATTCGCCTTTAGTGCCTCTTGGTGGAGCACACGTATTATTGGGTCTGGAATTAGCCGAGGTAATAAGATACCTACCATATACTAGTAATAAGACGTTATTTGTTGTAAATAGACGTTTTATTAGGCCTAGTGTACCTAATGCAAGAATGCCCCCTGTGGAAGATACTATTAGAAAATTACGTG
>CAZWTS010000149.1:0-8334 GCA_964637085.1 uncultured Desulfurococcales archaeon
AAACTCCAAAAGAATTGAAAGTTAAAATATTGATAAATGAGGGGATCACGGCTTTTTCGAGCTCAAAAACTCCAAAAGAATTGAAAGGTACAACGGCGGCAGCTTCAACTGATACTGTATTAGAAGTACAAAAACTCAAAAGGAATTGAATGATAGTGTAGTCTTTGATTATATTGATGATCTTTATTGTTCGTAAAAATTCAAAGGGAATTAAAAAGTCTTTAAGATTTACTGTATGATTGAATTGTTTAGTGATTAGCAAAATGTAAAAGGTGTTGTCTATTCAAAGAATATTAGGGGAAAAATAGTGATAGGTTTAGAAGGGGTCTAGTATGTTTTATTGTTTTATTATTTTTGTGTTAGGTTTTTTATTGTTTCGTAGAGTTTGTCCATTTTTCTTCCTACTATGTTTATTGTTTTCTCCTCATTGTTTTCGTTGATGAATTTTATTGTAACCCATTTTATTAGTAGTTTCTTTTTCAATTCTATGCTTGTTATAGACTTGTAGGGTATGATTGCGTTGAGTCCCTTGGCTACGGCTGCTCTAATCATTGCTCCTGTACCATACCATATTCCACGGCTTAGGGGGTTTGTTTTGTCTTCTATTATTACTCGATCACTAAATACATAGATTTTTACGTCTCTTAGATCACTCCATCCCCCATATTTTGCCTGTGCTTTTAGTTCTAGAAGGGGTTTGGGGCCAGGGGTTTTGTTCATTGAGGCTACCCGTATTTCTTCTTTTAAAGGAGAATTATTTAAGCGTTCTCCTAATCATAGAAGGGGGTGATGGTTGTTTCCATATTTCTTTCATCGAAGTAGGTTCGAGGATTAAGGCTCCTGAACCCTATAGATTCAAGATAGAGGAAAGCATAATCTGAATGTTCCTCTATGGTATTCTATTTGAGTTTTATTTATAGTGTATCGAGTTATTACTAGTTTATTGGATGCAGTATGGAGCCTATAGTGCGGTTGAAGTCTCTATTATTGTTTCTCGTATTGTTTTTGGTTGTTAGTGTGGGGTTTGTTGTGTATTTGTTTAAGGCTTTGTCTTCTCCACTAGTTTTTGGTATTGATGGACCATATTATGTGTTGCAGGTTGAGTATCTTTTAGGTCATGGTTGTTTAAAGTATTTGGATCCTCCTTTAGCGTTTTATGTTTTAGCGGGTTTTTCGGTTCTTATTGGTGATGTGTTTCTCGGTGTTAAGGTGGGGTCGTTGATTGTTTTCTTGTTGGCTTCTATACCCTTGTTTTTCTTGGTTAGGAGGTTGTCGGGGAGTATTGGGGGGTTGGTTGCGGTTTTGTCTTATGTTTTTTCTAGTTATCTTGTTCGTTTGGGTTTTGATTTTCTTAAGAATGCTATGGGGCTGTTGTTTTTGTCTCTATTCTTCTATATGGTTCTACGTGGGTTAGGGGAGGACGATTTAAGGTATTCTATTGGGGCTTCATTATTACTTATAGTTACGGGTCTTACCCATATACTTGATTTTGGCGTGGGATACGGGTTTGCTTTGCTTTTACTAGTTTTTAACATAGTATCTAGGAATCGTGGGGGGATTAAGCACTTATTGTTGCCTGTAGCTACTAGTACGTTATTACTTGTAGCTGGGTTTACGGTTTACACGGTTATGGGTGGAGACCCCTATAAGGCGTTAAACCTCTTACGCCTCATGGGGGAGGAAACGAGTAATATAACACTTACTCCATGGGAGCTTGCGAAAACGGTAACGCCGCTAATCCTAGGGGTTACTGGAATAATATTGTCGTTTAGGCTTAATGGGGTGGAGAAGCAGGTTGTTCTAGCAGTATCAATTATTCTAATAGCATTGAATACCCCGTTAATACCATTACAGTATCTCTGGCGCTTTAATTTAATGACAGCTATTCTAGCACCAATAATCCTTGGAGTACTCGTGGGTCTAGTAAGAGATAAAACTATTGCAGTAGCAGCTAGTTTAGTAATCATAGGCTTACTCCTACCTCAATTCATAGTACAGTTACAAGCAGTACATCCAAGTATACCTGAGCCAGAATACGGGGAACTGAGAAAACTAGTAGAAAACCTACCAGCAAATACTTTAATCATAGCACCAGATACCAGGCTTAGATACTGGATTGAAACACTCTATGAAAACGTAGCAAAAAAGCCGCCTGGACCAACACCCTACCCCCAACTAATAGTATTCGATAAAAACCCGAGTACAAGGAAACCATGGATACCACCCCATGCGAGAAAATACTATAGTGGAGAATACATTGAAGCATACATTATTACTAGTCCACGATAACACTAGCTAACCGAGCATTTGAAGCCGAGACCATTATAGGGGTCTTCGAGTCCTCGAACACTATAACTACTAGCTGGATACTCTAGCCCACTTATCCTCCAATACTATAGATCAATACTTAGACACTTCTACACAGTAAAGCCGTACCCGCTTCTCCCGGAATGTATAGCTGGTTTTCATTATCTATTAGCTTATTTCACTACTAAGATTTTCCTAGAGCAAAAATTTTGTTTAGGGATTACCTAGTTATTCTTGTCTTGTTTACCTGAGAGGTGTATTAGCGGCCTTGGTCTCTAGGTTTCCGCGTAGTGGTAGTGATTGGAGGGAAGTATTGAGAGAGCTTCAGAGCCGTGCACGTATAGTACCAGTACACTTGTTGGAGAACATTATTGGGTCAATGACTACTTACCCCCACCCTTTAGGAGTTGAAGCCTTCCGCTTATTCTGGCACGCAAATGCTAACGACCCACTTGTTTTCCGCGAAGTCTCTAGGCTTGAAAGCGAAGTAGTATCAATGCTCGGCGACCTATTAGGCGGGGATCCAGCTAGAGTAGAGGGTATGATTACTAGTGGTGGCTCGGAGGCAAATGTTTCAGCACTATATCTTGCAAGAGAACACGGCTACGACACCGTTTATATTCCACGAAACGTTCATGAATCAATAGTGAAGGCGGCCCGCTTCCTAAGAATGAATATTGTTCGAGTAGGACTAGGAGAAGACTATAAGGTGAGCCTAGAAGACCTAGCCTTAAAGCTCGAGAAACATGGGCGCGGAGTAATAGTAGTAACAGCTGGTACTACTGGTTTAGGACTAGTAGACCCAGTACCACAGGTATCGAAAATAGCATTAGAGTACGAGTCAATAGTACACGTTGACGCAGCCTACGGGGGATTCATAGTACCCTTCCTAAAAGCTATGGGGGCACCACTACCAGATATAGGCTTCACTAATGAAGCAGTAGTAACAGTTACAATAGACCCCCACAAAATGGGTTTAGCCCCAATGCCTGCTGGAGGAATAGTAGCACGTAGTAAGGAGTGGTTTGAACCCCTACTCTTCGATTCCTCTTATCTACCAATGGGTTATCAGAAAGGATTATTCGGGACGAGAACTGGTGGGAGTATAGCTGCTACATGGGCTGTTATAAAGGGGCTGGGATTCGACGGCTACTTAAACATTGTAAGTGAAGCTATGAGCAATGCGGTATTCCTTGCGGGATTCGTAGACTATTCACCACGCCTCGAACTACCCGCTAGACCGGAAACACCAATAGTATGTATTAAGCCTAAGGGAGTAGAAGCAAAGAAGGTTTTAGTAGAGCTGTGGAGGAGGAAATGGTATCCCTATCATTGCGGAATAGTTGATGGTGTAAGAGTAGTAGTAATGCCGCATATAACTAGAGAGAAACTCCAAGACTTCGCACAGGTGCTAGACGAAGTTGTTGGATCCCTACAAACTAGCAATGCGTAGAACAATACTAGTCTTACTCGAAGCATCAAAAAAGACTAGCTTCATAGAATACGATTACCTACGCGAGAAAACACGTCTAGCAGGAAACATTCTACGAGAAATACTAGACCAGTTAGCTGGAACTAGAGACATCGTTCTAGAAGCTGGAGGAGTAATAGTCGCATCGAGGATCAGTCTAGTAGAAGAAGCATTAAAGCAGGGCATACCAGTAGATAAGGCGAGCTTATACCTAGACTGGAGAGATTTCGAAGCACTAACAGCTAAATACCTCCAAGCCCACGGCTATAGAGTCCACCGTAACCTCCGGCTACCACCACCTCACGGACTAGAAATAGACGTTCTAGGAATGGGTAAGCGCTACACGATTATAGTTGACTGTAAACACTGGAGCCCAGGCTATAGTAAGAAATGGAAACTACGTAAAGCAGTAGAAGACCACTTAGAACGAATAAACAAGGTTGAGAAAAGACTATGGGTTCTAGCGAGAAAATATGGTGAAGAATTAAGGGGGATCAAGAAAATAGTACCAGTAATTGTAACGCTAACAGACCCCGGGATAAGACATATCGGGAAAGTACTCATCTCCCCCATAAACGCTTTCAATGACCTACTCTTAAACCTAGACTTAGTAGTCGAAGAACTCGGCACGGTAATAGTATTAGGAGAATAACCTCCCTCCTACTTTAACGCATTGCATGGTTCAACATGTACTACTACTTCTACATTATATTTTTCTCTGAGAACACGTTCTATTTCATCCGCTATACGGTGTGCTTCCTCAACACTCATAGAAGGATCTACTCTTATAACAATATCACCTTGATAATAGTTTTTACGTAGCATTCGGAGTCTTATACTTATCACTCTAGGCCCCATTCTCTCTACTTCACTCTTTATGTTCTTAACAAGCATTGGCTCGGGTGCTATATCGCTTACAACTTTTATGAAGTCTTTAGCTATATCGTAGAGCTCGTAGAAGAGGTATCCTACTATAACGAAGGCTCCAACATAGTCTATTAGGTAATAGTATACTGAGCCTAGGAAGCTCGCTACTATAACTGTAACACTCTCTATTAACTCGCTTACAGTAAACACAGCATAAGGTGTAAAATACTCTCCAGCCCTCCTAGACAATACTATAGCGATGGCGTAGAACACGAAGCCTAGGAAAGCATAGAGGGGCGCCATAGGCGAGACAGTATAGGGTTCAATAGACAATAACTCCCAAACCGATAACCCAGCAACAAAGGAATAAGCCATAATAGTAGTAAAGGCTCCCCCAAACCCGAGTCTATGGTGGCCGTAATGATGGTCTAAATCGGGTGGGAGGAGGGACTTCCTATAATAGTATATAGTAGCTATAATTGATACGAAATTAGCAATACTTGTCAATGCGTCAACGAATAGTGCACGCGACCCGTAGAGAACACCGCCTACTATCTTAACTACTCCACCGAGCCCACTAAACAATAGTATCGCGAATAATATAGTCCTACTATAACCCTCACTACCCGCCACTTTTTATGCCTAGAAGCTAAGACTACAAGAACCCAGATAAATAGATTCCTATTTCAATAAAAGAGCTTAAAACCTATAGTATGCAGTAACTTGCTTTAATAGAGCATGATGTATGAGGTCTGCTCTTTCATGGGCTTCTTTCTCGGCTTCTATTACTAGTATTTCTCTAGCAATACGTTTGCCTAGGAGTTCTACGTAGAATTTAGTTCTCCTATCTATGAATTCTATGTATTCTCTTCTAGCTTCTTCTTCTACGTTGAACCTCCTCCTATACTTTAGTCTCTTAATGACTGTTTCCGTATGGGTTGGTTTTAAGTAGACTAGTAGGGTTGTTTTGGGTAGGAATAGTATGGTGTCGAGCATCATTTTAGTAAGCTTTCTAATCTCGATGTCGGTGTAGTTTTGCTGCTTCAACCAGTACTCGGTATAGGGGACTACTAGGAGGGGGTGGCTGTCGAAAACGGTATAGCCCTTTACACGAGTAGTCGCCTTCAAGTACTCTCTAGTATATGATAGGAAGAACAATAACTGTCTCTCAAGGGGGTTTAACCCATAGGCTTCATCTATTACTTCTAACTGCTGGTAAACATAACCCCTCTTAGCGAGAACTAGAGCCGTAGCAGTCTTCCCAACACCATGTACTCCAACGATCGCTACAGTTATCTTAACCGTCAATACTCTCCACTAGTGTATCCTAATAGTACTACATGTTTATGCGTTTACTCTACACTCGCTACTAGTGTACCAGTATATATGCTAGATAATACTCGCGTATCAAGTAAGTAATACCTTGGCGGCGAGCAAATAGAGAGTTATAGACTAGTCTTTTAAAAGAATAGTAGTTCAGCTGTCCTGGCCCTCCCCATACCCGGGGCGTCGGTGGAGCCAGAAGTGCTCATCACTTCCCGGCTAAGGGTTATTTGGGTGCAAGCATATAAACTACTTTGCCCTCGCCTGGAAGATTGAATTCTAGTCTAATAGGCATTTGTGAAGAGTATTCTAACTGTATTGTATCAGCTATTTTCGTTAAAGCTACAACGTGCTTCAAGTATTCTACACTGTACGAGGCTTTACTCGCTTCTTTTACTTCTAACTCTATGAGTGCTGGTGAACCAGTTTTTATCTTGGTCTCGGTGAACCCGGCACCCTTACCTCTCAATATTAGTTCCTCGTCACTAGGAGCTTCTATTTCAAGAGTATCTCCTACGGCTTCAGCGTCTTTTAACGCGTTCTTTAATGTATCGGCTATTAATAGTGCACGTACCTTAAAGTCTATTACCGCTTCAGGTATCTCAGGTTCAGAGACTTCAATGTTCTTGAAAGTATACTTCTTTACAGCCGAACTAGTAATGGTTAGCACTACGTTATCATCTGTTATATCAATATCAAGTTTTTCACCCTTCTTAGCCCTCTTTATAACCTTAAACATATTCGCTATACTTATACCGCCGACAACTTCCCCAGTATCACTTTCCACTTCGTATTCTATAAAGGAGGTTGAAGGCAAGTGAATCTCTATTAAAGCTATATGAGCTGGATCAATAGCTTTAATACGGAACTCCTCCTGAGATACATGAATAGCTACTTCATCTACTATCTTAGCTAAAGACTCCATAATCGTGCGGAAGGCTTTTGCATCCGGGTAAGCTATATGTGCCTTCAATACCCTACACCTCTCCTATCTTTCAAAGACTCCACTACTATGATATAAGATTACTCTCCTATAACAATGTATCCATAAACACACTTGTAGGAGGGCTAGGATAGTATCTCGTTAGGAGATCTAAGGTAGGGATGAAGCTTAATGAGTTATCGTGAATGTGTTGATAAATGTGGAGAAGAATTCGATAACTACTATGACTGTCTCATAGACTGTATGCAAATAGGCTCCTATGAAGACATCGAAGCCTATCCATCACGTGCTAATACTAGTAGGAAGTGTTTCAACCAGTGTAGGAGGAAATGTAATTGTAGTTGGTGTGAATGTATGGAAGAGTGTCTTCTCGAATGCTTATCGTAGAGCAAGGTATTTTATAGTCAACTACCCCCAGTGCTAGTTGAGGAATCGCTCAGAAGTCATTAGTGTGGTAAAAAATTATTGTATGGGGGTAAGTATTGGGTTTAATCGAGATAATCATAGTAGCAGTAATAATATTATTCGCTGCAATAATGATAGCCTATTATTTCGCTACATACAATAAGTTTCAAACACTTAGAAATGCAGCTGAAGCAACACTTGGTCAGATAAGAGTTGCTGTAAGGAAGAGATTAGACCTCATAGGCCAGCTAGTTGATACGGTTAAAAGCTACGCTAAGTTTGAGCGAGAAGTTTTAGAAAAAGTAACTGCTATGAGGGCTTCTATAGGCAGGGCTAGTCCAGAAGAATTAAACCAGATAGAACGTGAAACTAGAAGTATTCTTGGAAGACTAATAGCAGTAGTTGAAGCCTACCCGGACTTAAAAACATCTCAAGCCGTAAGCCAGTTAATGCAGGCTATAAGGGAAATCGAAGATGAAATAGCGCGTCACCGGTATACATTCAATAATATAGTTCAACAATACAATACAATGATAGACACGTTTCCATCGAAAATAATAGCTCAGATAAGTGGATTCCGTAAACTACCCTACCTAGAACTAGGTGTAAGTGAGAGAGAAGAAAGACCTAGAATAGAATTCTAATGCAAGTGGGAAACTACTTCTAAGAGACTCAGAGGTGATTGGAGTGGGCGAATACAAGCAGCTAACAATAGTCATCGCGGCATCTATCATATTTGCTATAATGGGCTTAATAGTATTTTATGCCGTCCCACCAGCAGGTGAGGTTTCAGCAGACTATAATGCAATATTGTATCCGGATGGAAGGCTTATAGAAGTATTCATTTACCATATAGGAGCTGATAGAGAATACTCTATGCTATACCGTTACTGGGAGTCACCATTAACGTTAACTTACATTAGTGAACCACATGTACAATTAGATAAAATAGTCTGCCCCGAAAACTCGATAGCATATATCAAAGACTATAGTGGTAGAGTAAAAATCCTGAACGGTT
>CAZWTS010000150.1:0-3502 GCA_964637085.1 uncultured Desulfurococcales archaeon
ATGTTACCTATGATGTAGCGGGCTATAGTAGTCAGAATATGCAGCCAGTATACATTGTAGTATACTTGTACAAGTTTATAGGAACTGCAAGCCAGCAAACAAGCACACAAACGAATACGACTAGCACGAGCTGATGAGACAAAAATAATTTTTATGAAAAATTTATTCTACTTCTAAACAATTATTTTGATATCCCTTTAATACATTCTAGGTCTATGGGAGAGGTTTCCGAACTTGGCGGGTAAGTTAAGCTATGATTTAATGGAGAAATATGTTTTCAGTAGAATAGGATATAAGCGAAAAGAAGTTTTAGAGGGCCCAGGTATAGGTGTCGACGCCGCTATAATTGATATGGGTGACCGCGTACTAGTAGTACATAGTGATCCTATAACTGAAGCTATTGATCGACTGGGTTGGCTTGCAGTAAACATTGCATGCAATGACGTAGCTGTTCGTGGCGCAAAGCCTCTCTGGATTTCAGCTACAATACTCTTACCAGAAGGATTTAGAGAAGAACTCTTAGATACTATTACAAGCGATATCGACCGTGCTGCAAGAGAACTCGGTGTTATGGTTGTAGGCGGTCATACTGAAGAGACCCCGAGGCTAGATAGACCTATAGTCAATATAACTGCTATGGGAATAACTTCTAAGAATACTCTAGTATTAACGAGCGGCGCTAGAACCGGGGACTTAATAGTAATGTCTAAGACAGCTGGTCTTGAAGGCACGGGGATTATTGCTAGAGACTTTGAAAAAGAACTCGTACGTAGGGGTGTACCGAGACAAGTTATTGATCGTGCTAAAGAGTTTACGTGGAGGGTTAGTGTTGTCCGCGAAGCATTACTGCTTGCATGGCTTGGTGCAACGAGTATGCATGATCCAACAGAGGGAGGACTACTTGGAGGCCTCGTTGAAATGAGTATTGCTAGTGGTAGGAAACTAGTAGTCTACGAGGAGAAGATCCCCGTGGCCCAGGAGACAAAGATTATAGCTAGGGCTTTAGGATTAAATCCCTTAAAACTTATTAGTAGTGGCGTACTAGTCGCTACAATACCCCGTGGCCTCTTAGACACGGTATTAGATATCGGGCAGAGAACTGGTATAGAATTAAGTGTTATCGGGAGGGTAGAGGACGGTTTTGGTGTAGAACTTGTTAGAAGAGATGGTAGTAGGGAAACATATAGTGAGTTCATAGTTGATGAGATATCTAGGCTTTGGTAGATATTTTTATTCCGAAACGTTTTGCTATCATTTCATCTATGTTACGTGTCTTCCACTTAACATATAGTAGAAACGTCTTTAACAATGCCCTAGCTATTAGATACTGTGGCCCCCTCATATAGAACTTATTCATTATATCATATGCCCAGCGTAGTGAGTGTTCCAGTGTTTTCCTCATAACCATTATGTGTGCTTCAGTTACATTAATGTCTTTAAACCAGTCCTTATTCTTTAGGAAACCCATTGGTACGAAGAACATTGGGACTATAATGCTACGGTAGTCTTTTATTCTATCGAGTAATTCTAGTGTTGCTAAAACGTCCTCCTCTTTCTCTTCGGGTAATCCGAGTATTAGTGTTGCTGCTGGCACAATATGTGTTTCATGCATTATCCTGAAGGCTTCTTCTACTATATCTGGCCATTGTTCTGCTGGAAAAGGCGCGGCTTTAGCTGGCATTATTATTTTCGCTAGCCTAACTGATCCGGTCTCTATTCCTACCTCAACGCCCAAGTAGTCTTGATCAGCTCTACTATAGATGTACTCAGTTAACCTTGACACAAGCTTGTATTGTCTCTCAGCATAGACTATTGCTGCTAGACTAGCATGACTCCAAGCGAGTCCACGATAATGTCTTAGAGCTATTTCATGCAGCTTCATTAATGGTTCAGGTCTAGGTTTTACACCATCAGCTCCATAGAGTAGCACGTCTTCCGAGTGAAGTATACCTGCTTTCAACCCGTTTGCAACATTGACTTTTATCTCGCTTTCAATTATATCGTAGGGTATGAATCTTAGTGGTCTTAGGGTAACGCTACAGAACTTACACCCACGTGGACAACCACGCATTATCTCTACTAAACCATTGACACTAGCACCCTTGATTATCGATATTTCTCCTATACTAGGGCTCTCACGGGGACCAGCGTAGACGTATCGGGGTAGGGGTTCGTCATTTAAAGCTTTCTCAACCAATTCTACAACAATTCTTTCACCTTCACCGTCAACTACGGTGTCCACACCCCATTTAGACCAGAGCTCTTCGTTCCAAAGCCACTGCCATGCCGCTGGACCACCAGCGATAATCTTTAAGCCACGTGCCTTAGCCTCTCTTATCTCTGGGCGCTCCATTAACGAGATGAATGCCTTACGGTTTACTGGTTCACGTTTTGTTAGAAACCACCACTCAGAACTAGGGGGTCCTAGCGCGAAATAGTCATGGTGGCTCAACATTAATACTTTAGCATGCTTTAAATGTAGGTGTAGGTAGTCTGGGTCTATTATTGCCGCCCTAAAGCCTTCGTCAATGAGCTTGGCTTCTATTTTCCTCATACCGTAGGGTGCTTCAACGGGTCTACCTATTTTATCGGTTTTAACCTTGGGGCAAGCTATCCACATCCATAATTTTTCGGGTAAGCCTATTGCTGGGCCAGTAGCCATGAATCCTATGAATTCTTTACCGTGATGATTGCTCATCATGCAACGGTCCACGGTTAATATTATATCGTAGCGCTCCAAGTCTCCCACCTCAGTAGAACTTATCAATTCGTGTACTTGCTCTAATACTACACAATTAATTCTACAAATATTTACGGCTTACGCTAAACAACTAGTACGCATGTTTATAAATAGATTATTAACCTAGTTGTCCCACATATTTCTCAACAATTGAGTAGAGCGCTCTTATACTATTCTCTAGTTTTTCTTCATGAAAACCTATATGGTGCTCCGGGTAGACTGTGTCTGATACTATTTGTAAGCTCGAGAAATCAATGCCATAGTAGACTGTAATAGCTAGTAGACTGCATACTTCCATTCCAACTCCAAGTACATTCCATTTTTCATGGTATTCTCTAAGCTTCCAACGATACTCGCGGAAAGGTGCCGGGAGACTCCAAACCCTACCAGCGTGGTAGCGTAGTCCTTTTTCTCTAAGAATAACTGATAGTTTTTCAACATATTCTCTACCTACGTTAAGTCCTATTCCGTGTGGTATATAGTGTTGACTTAAACCGTCTTCACATACTCCACCAGTAACAATTATGAAATCTCCTATATCTATTCCTTCACCTATACCGCCACAATAACCTATATAGAATACGTGTTTTACCTTATCGAGGACTAGGACTTCTTCTATTACTCCAGCTTCCCCAGGCCCTGTGCCTATATACATTAGTGATACTTCCTTACCGGAAACAACACCATTATAGAGACCCCACCTAGACTTACATTCATATAGCCAGTTTTTATTACATTCAAGCCCAAGTCTTTCTACTAGGT
>CAZWTS010000151.1:0-4177 GCA_964637085.1 uncultured Desulfurococcales archaeon
ATTGTCCTGGTTTACCCCCATTCACTATACCAATGTTGCGTGCATCTAGCGCCTTCATAATAATTCCATATCTTTTCATTAGTAACCGGCGACCCATATCCGTAATGTCTGTTACTTTGTTCTCATATGGATCTAATTTTAATACTGGTTTACTGGTTGCTAAAAATACTCCAAGTGCATGAAACATTCCGCCAGATATTATAGTGAAACAGTCAACTTTGTCCGCTATGCTTGTTGCAGCTGAGTACTCGCATCCGAGTACTTGGCCCTCAACCATTACGTCATATTTAGGTATGCCCACTATTGTTTTTAATCCCTTAGATGAAAGGATCTTTTTTAACTCACTTATATTATGTGAGTGTTGAATTACTGCAAGTATACCGACTTTTTTGCAGTCTATTTTTAATAAGTATTCTAATAACTCATTGACGATTTTTTCTTCTATACTGTACAGATATTTAGCTTCTATGAATACTGTATTTACCCTTGGACGGTACCAGGGGTATATATTATGCCCTATATGTATTATTAGGTCTGCTCCAATCATTCTAGCGTGGTTTTCAGCTACATCACAAGCCCCATAAGTAGGTAATAGGGATACATATGTTTCTATCCCTGGATGTTTTTCGGATAAATAATCTACTATTTGCTTATAATATTTTTTTAAACCATTAGGTAGTTGTATTAAAATTTTCCTATATTTGCCCTTATCTATTAGTTCAGATATGTATTCTAATTTAAAATCATATGATGATTTCATATTTTTTCCTAGAATAAATAGGTTATCCCGCAATAGGCTTCTTCTTATACTCACGTATTATGATTCTTGTAGGCAATGGTATTTTAGAGCCGCCTATTCTCAGAGCCTCTTTAGCGTGCTGTAGATGCTCTTTCCTAACCCTTATCTCTATTATGGCTTGACCTGGGTAAACCCTTGCTGCAGTGCCTACTGGTTTCCCAAAGGCGTGCCTCATACCCTCTTGTAAACGGTCGGCACCAGCGAAAGCCATCATTTTGTGCTCTCTCAGTACATGATGGGGGTATACTCTTATCTTTAGGAAGTAGTTGTCCTCCCCAACATTAGTAGACATGTATTTATGTGTCATTACTCTCGCTGCCTCAAGAGCATTATGTCTTATTTGACCAGCTTCTATTACTACCAGTTCAACAACATAATCGTATTCTCCCTTTATGTTACCCATCTCGAACTTGGTTATTTTCGGCGGTGGCACACCCGGGATGTATTCTTTTCTAGTATAGGGTGGACCTGAGAAGTGCGTGTAGCATCTAGCTGGTTTCATGGGCATGACTGTTCTCCCTCACCTAATTATCATTGTTTTCTTGGCTCTCTGATATGATTTTACGAGACGCTTATAAACTTATAGGATTATTGATGTTTATTATACTTTTTCATACACTATTATCTTAGGATATAATCCTCCGTGAGCTACTGTTCTCTCTTCTATTTTCTTAAAGTCTAAATTATTGTGTTCTATGACGTAGTTTATGTATTCGTATTCGGGTGTGATAATTGTGAGCCTCCCATGATTCTTCAGTACACGAAGAGCGCTAAATAAGAACTCCCTGTAGAGCTTCTTTACTGCTCTAGGATTACCTAATTTTATACCGTAGGGTGGGTTCGTTATTATATGATCTATTTCGTCTTTAATGTATTTTTCTATTTTACGAGAATCACCGTTAATAAACACTATTCTATTTAATACTCCAGCTGTTATAGCATTCATTTTTGCTCCAGTTAAATGTTTTATGTTAATATCCATACACATGTTTATCGAGTTCTCAAAGAGGAAGGATGCTTCTATGGGTATAGTACCGCTTCCACACATAGGATCTAATATTGTTTCACCATCCTGTGCTCCTGAGAGTAAAATCATTGCTCTGGCTAATGTGGGTTTGAGCGCTGCCGGATGATCATATACTCTATATCCTCTTCTATGTAAAGATATATCACCAGTTAAAGATACATAAATATATAACGTGTTTTCTATTACATCAACATTTACTATTACTTCGGGATAATCTAGTTCAACCTTTGGAGGACTCCCATAATAAGACTCAGTAAGCACTATAATGGCTTCTCCAGCAACTCTAGCTATATCAATTGACGTATATTCATGTGATGAGCCCACTCTTTCAGCTCTTACCGCAAATGTAGATTTAGGCGTAATGTATTCTATGAGATTACTTGACAATATCGCATTTTTTATATCGTTTAATCCCTCAATATTTGTTCTTATTTTTTGGCTGCTAAGTAGCACGCCGACTCTATGTACTAGTGTTAGCGTATTTATTCTCTCCCATAGCCAAGATGATTCCTTGATGTGTGCTATAACTCTACCTCTGTTCCCTCGTACTTCTACATGTTCGCAGTTTTTCCCGAATACTTCGTTGAATTCTATTGCTAATAGGTCCTCTATACCTGGGCTAGTCGTTGCTAGAATCTTTACCATTTTTCTCTACCGCTATGAATATCTTTCTCATAATGTACAAGATATTATGTGCCTCGGCATCACTTGGATTAGACTTATTTAGAATTCTCCTGAAACTAGTATAGATTTTCTCTTTTCTACGTTCATCTCTTTCAAGTAATTCTAATATTCTTTCAAAATATTTTAGTATTAAGTCTATGGTTTCACGTGAAGCTGGTTTGTACAAAGTCTTTTCTCTATCCAGCTCATATATAAGTCCCTTATACAGTTCATATAATATTATTCCAACAGCATGAGATAAATTAAGTGTCGGGTATTCCGGGTTAGCTGGAATAGTTACTAGTACATCACATTGTGATATTTCGTCGCGTGTTAACCCCACACTCTCTCTCCCAAAAACTATTGCTATCTTCTCCTTATTCCTAACTAAATCTACTAATTGCCAAGGAGTAATAGGATGACGTAAAACATCTTTTTCACCTCCTACTATAGCTGAAGTACACACTGATAGGTCAACACCTGATAATGCCTCAGATAATGATTTTACGATTACTATCTGCTCCAAGATATCTACTGCTTTAGCAGCAAACTCCCTTGACTTCTCGGTTATCTTGGCCACAGGGTCTACAAGAAATAATTCATTGACACCGAAATTCTTTGCAAGCCTGGCTATTGAACCTATGTTTATTTCCCCCTCTGGTTGCACTAGGACTATTCTCACTCTTCCTTTAAGCATCTGCTACACCTTAATCTTCAATATTCTTCACTTCCAATTTAACACCATGTATTTTTTCGTAAAAGAAGTGTTTTGTTTTCAGTATTTTAGCGTTAAATCCTAACTCCTGTAAGCGTCTAATCGTGTTTTCGATAGGTGGAGGCTCAGCTATAATAACATATATCGTTGTCTCTAAGCCTACGTTCTTATTCAATAATAATTTCCTAAGGGTACTTTCTAAGTTATTGATCCCCTCTGAGCCTCCTAATTCTGCCAAGTCGTAATAGTTGTTTGGTTGTGGTTCACCTATTAGATAGGGTGGATTATAGAGTATTATATCGAATACCGTTCCCTTCCTAATGCATGATACTGTATCGCAATTTAGTACTTCTGCTCTATCGTTTAGGTTGTTTAGTTTTAATGTAATATACGTATTATATGTTGCTATAGGATTTATGTCTATTCCTACTCCGTAAGAGTAAGTATTGCTTAGAATATATGCTAGTACTATACCTGTTCCAGTTCCTATCTCAAGGATTCTACTAGAGCCTACATTGGCGTGTTCTACTATTTCTATTAAGAGTAATGTATCATCGGAGGGCTTATATACTTGTGGGCACCAGTAGTACTTTATCCAGCCTAAATCATAGAGTTCACATCCCGTCATAAAATCTTCACTAATGTTAAAATATCTTGGAGATCTAATTCTCTTACTCTCTTCCCCTTTAATTGCTCTCTTAGTTCTCCTTTTAACTCTGTTTTCAAGCATTTCTCTATTACTCGGATTGCTAACTTGTTCTTCTCGGAAAATAAGCATCTTGTTATTTTTTCTATTTTGTCTGCAATGATATCCCATTTTCTCTTCCTATATAATAACACTAATGCATTATATACATCGGGTTTAGGATAAAAAGATGAAGGGGAATATATTTTTAAAAGCCTTGGTTCCGTTATATAGTTCACGATAACCGTTAGTCTCCCATAATTTTTGGTTCCAGGCTTTGCAATTAGT
>CAZWTS010000152.1:0-4391 GCA_964637085.1 uncultured Desulfurococcales archaeon
TATTCTTACTCCAATCATATGGGCTATTGTGAGGGCTAAGTAGTTTAATACTCCGATAACAGCTAGAGCTAATTGACTCAATAATACTCCAACAATAACGTTTACTAATGGTAGTAAATAGGATAATGCTATTATTAAGGCTTCTATTATCGTTCTAGCTTTCTTCTCGGCATGCCGTTTCATTAGTCTTGCTAGTACTCTTATAGAATCCCTTATATTAGGGTACCATTTAGTTTCCACTATATCCCATGCTTTAAGCACGGTTAACGGTATACCATAAGATTTAGCTCTTTCAGCTATATCGCGGTCCTCGACGATACTATGTTTTACAGTGTAGTGTCCTCCTAGTTTCTCATAAATGCTTCTCCGAACACTCCAGCAGCATCCATAAAACCATGCGAGCCCGTGTCTTGGATTAAAGACTCGGTTGAATCCTAGGAAGCTGTGGGCGAAAGTTGTGAGTATGGTTTCAGCTATTCTACACCTACGTGTAGGGCACTCAAATCTAGGGTTCAATGATACTATACTGTTTGAGTAGTAAGCATTTGATACAAGTATCCTTAGTACATTACCCGCTAATAGCCTAGTATCAGCATCAAGGAATACTAGTATGCTTGCTTCGGGTTTAACATGCTCTAAGCCCTTTAGAATAGCGTGTACTTTAGGAGACCAATCGGGTGGGGGGTCTACTTGGTTTCTCACTGGCTTTATTCTTGGATCTCGTTTAGCGTAGCCTAGTATTACATTATAGGTGTTATCAGAGCTGTTATCGTCTACTATAATAGCTTCAAAATTATCATAGTCCTGATTTAATAGTGAGTCTAGAAGTAATGGAAGATTCCTTTCCTCGTTTCTCGCTGGAACTATTATGGATATAAAGGGTTCCTTGGATAAAGGCTTTGGCTTAGGGTCTCCTAGAGACTTAATGCTATCTAAACCCCACTTATAAGCTAGAATCCATGTTAGGGTATTGAGTACTCCTAGAACTCCTAGAACTACTATAATTATTGTTTCTATCAAGTCTTTAGCTACCCTCTAATAGGAGACTAGGGGAAAGAAAACGTTTTTCCTTTAGATAGAAAACCTTTTCCCTGGGGAAGCGGGGGCTTTAGTGTCCTAGTATTTCTCTCTTAACCTTCTCTAAGGCTTCGGCGATTTTTGTTCCAGCTGGTATTCTCACGGGTTTTATGTTCATTTCCTCTAAGAGTACTTGTGCGTTTGGCCCAAAGTTTGGTCCGACTGCTATGTCTACTCCCTCGTTTACTAGTGCTTGAACTGATTTTACTCCAGCACCACTTGCTGCTTGAGCTCCAGGGTTTTCTATTACTTTCACGTTAACAATATTTCCCTGCTCGTCGAGTTCTACTATTGTGAATACTGGAGCTCTCCCAAAACGGTCTGCTATAACGTCTTCTAGACCGCCGCCGTTCATAGACGCGAAAGCTATTTTGACCATGGCTATTACTCCACCTCTCCTAGACGTTGTCGGGTTTGAGGATAATAGGTTTATAGGGTACGGGTTTCCTTGGCTTATACTTGCTAAACCATTCCCTCCAGTTCCTAATGATTCTTTCTTCTACTCTACGCGCTATTTCGAGGAGGGCTTTAGAGGCTGGTGAATCGGGGTATAGTTCTATTAGGGGCTTCATCTGCGCCATGGCTTTGGGTACGTTGTCGTCGTAGGGTATTTTTCCTAGAACATCTATTCCCTCATTCTCGGCGTATTCTAGTATTACGTCGACGTAGTCGGGGTTTATATCGTACTTGTTTATTACGAGAGCTGATGGGAGGACGAATTGTTTAGCTATCATGTGGACTCTTTTAAGGTCACTAAAACTCGCGGGTGTTGGTTCTACTACTAGTATTGCAGCATTTGCTCCAGCGAGAGAAGATATTACTTGGCACCCTATACCAGCTGCAGAGTCAACTATTATTATCGTGTCATCACTACTCCATTCCTTAGCTTTATTCTTGACTTCAGTTACTAGTTTACCAGTATTAGGTCTCCCCACATAGAGTCTAGCTGATACTAATGGGAACCCGTAGACTGTTTTACCCCATCTAATCTTACCCGAAGCCGTACGGCGTCTACGTATAGCCTTCTCCGGGCAAGCTAGAGTACAGGTTAGACAACCCTCACATACAACCTTGTTTATAACGTACTTATTGTTCTCTAAGCGTACTGCTTCATAGGGGCATACTTGAGCGCAGACTCCACAATTCGTACATTTATCATAGTTTATCTCAGCTATCCATGCCTCAATGTATTCTTCCTCGTGTTCCCAGCTTGTTAGACCATATATTAGGTGTAGGTTTGGTGCATCTGCATCAGCGTCTACTGCTATGATCTTATAGTTTCTACGGTGAAGGTATAGGGCTAGTGTTGAGGATAAAGTACTCTTACCTACGCCTCCCTTACCACTCGCTACTGCTACTTCGAGGACCATGGGTTACACCACTTCTAGAACTCTTTTAGCAAGTATTCGAAATGCTTGAGAAACAGGGTGGTTGGGGTATAAGCTCACTATAGGGGAGCCTTTAACATATGATTCAACTATTTCTCTAGAATAGGGTATTTTCGAGACTATCCTCGCATTATATTTTCTGGTAACTTCTTCTACTCGCTCCAAGCTACCTATAGTTGAGCGATTAACTATGACCCATGACTCTAATCCCAGAGTACTAGCTAGTTCTAGAATTAATTCTAGATCATGTACTCCGAGGGGTGTTGGCTCGGTTACTGCTAGAACTATCTTAGAGTCCTCTAACGCTATTGATACGTGGTTTGCTGTTCCAGCAGAAGTATCAACTAGTAATAAGTCTTCAGCGAGACCTATAGCCCTCCTACGAGCCGCTAATACCACGGGTGGAGTATGTTCTTCCCCCTCACGTAGAACCCCCGTAACTAGAGTAAACTCTACTCCATTGACCCGTATTCTAGTCTCATAGGTATAGCCTATAACGCGTCTACCTTCAACTATAGCGTCATAGGGGCAGGCATAGTAGCATGCACGACAGCCACTACAGAGTCGGGGGATTACGAAGGGTAGTTTCTCCCGTGTTAAAATAATTGCTCCAGTATCACATACTTGAGCACAAACACCACAACGAGTACACTTTGGGTAAACTATGAATGGAAGCATTATCTCTACGGGTTTCTCGTTCTCGAGGCTAGCACCGAGTAGTACGTGGTCGTTGGGGGCTTCTACGTCTAAGTCTGCTAGTACTAGGTTTCTCTCACTAGCTAGGATTGTTGCAAGATTTACTGCTACAGTACTCTTACCAGTACCCCCCTTACCGCCAGTCACGCTTATCTTAGCCTTCAAGTAAACCCACCCTTCTCTAATAGCTCACGATACCTTGGATCACGTATAACTAAGCGGTTTAACTCACGATCCGTTAGGCTCCTAGTTTCCTCTATTACTCTATTTATTGTTTCCTCAGCTTCCACGGGAATCCTAGGTTGTTCGCAAATGTATTCTATGCATTTCTTTTCCTCGTTTATTCTAAAACACTTATCTTCCTCTATTATTTCCTTTACACCCTCCACGTAGAAGCCCGCTTCAAAGCCCTGGACTCTAAACCCTACCAATACCTTATTCTTCTCCTCCACGGCTTTCCAGTTAGCTAGAACTAGGATACGGCTTATTCTAAAGGGGTGTACGCATCCCAGCTTCCAGGTTACATATGCTATTATGTCTCTAAGACTAGTCTCTGTCATCTCTATTCGCCTAGAATAGTATAGGGTAGTCTCAAAGTCTAAAAACTTTAACATGTGTTAAAGGAGGATCGTGGGATAGGGGAGGGGAAGGAATAGAGAGTACTTCTTTGGAGGAAAAATTTATCAAATCAAAGACACATAAACAGTTGGGTTGAAACCATGTTCGAGGCTATAAGAGACATATTAAAGGCTATAAGAGACCTAGAAGAAAGAACTACGAGAGAATACTTAGACCTAGCACGTAAAACTAAGTCAGCGGAGCTAAAGTCAACGCTATACTCGCTTCTAGCAGAGAAGCTAATTCACACCGAAGTCATCAGGGGACTCCTTAGAGCCTATGATAGATTAGAAGACCTTGCATGGGAGTTCCAGCAGAAAATCTCGCCGATAAAAAGCGAGGAAGACGAGAAAGAATGGCGTAGAATGCAGTTGAAACTAGAAGAACTACAAGCACTTCAGGAGAGGCTAGCAAAACTACTAGACCTCTACATAGATGAAATGGATAGGCAGGTTACTAGAGAGATATTAGAAGCAGTATTAAGAAATGAGAAGAACGTTGTAAACGAGCTAGAAACCCTATTATCGGATATTAGGGAGAAAATAAAAGAGTTCTTATTGAGAGAAGCAAGTGAGAAGAAGAGCTAAAACAATGTTTTTCCTTAACTTCTCG
>CAZWTS010000153.1:0-4114 GCA_964637085.1 uncultured Desulfurococcales archaeon
GCCTCTATAACCTCCCACTCAGTTTTCAATCCAACACTATTCATTAATGGAACCATATTGTATAAGATTTCTGCAACACCACCACCAAAAGAAGTGGAGTTTACGTGAGTTAGCTTAACACCATCTAGTCTTCTTGCAAGATTTTTTATTTCTTCTATTTTCTTCCATCCTATTATTTCGCTATACTGTTCTATTCTTTTCTCTTCAAAACCTGAAACCTTCATGTAGAATATCCTCTCGTAGAAAACTGCTCGTTTGATTAGAGAAGTATGTGGGATTATTTATCAGTTTTTCGGAAGCACACTACTACCTAGTAGTACTGTTATTTTTCTCCCTCTTTTCGTGTATGCTTTATTTTTTCTTCGAGTATTTCGTGGAAGAAGTACCATGCTGCGAATACTCCTATTGCTAGTCCTATACCTATGCTTATGCCCCATGCTAGTGCTGTTTTTACTTCTTGGCTTAGCGCTGTTACGTCGAGTAATGGTACTATGGTCATGAATAGGGTTACGAGTAGGATGAATCCTCTTAGTTTTGCCTCCATTCTTATTCTTTCAACTACTGTGTTTAGTGCTATGAATATGAAGAATATTAGGAATACTACGCTTGCTACTCTTGCAGCATAGTTTATGATTAGAGTTGTTGTGTGTACTTGTTCGGGGAATAGTGTTAGTACGATGGAGTATAGTGCTATGAGGGCTAAGCCTATGTTCATGAGGACTAGTACTAGGTTGGTTACACTAAAGTAGGCGTGTTTGAGTATTGGTTTTAATAGCTCATCTACTTTGAATATTATGAAGAGCTTTCTTACGAGTCTCGTGAGTATTATTGCTATTGCTAGGTAGACTGCTATTATGGCTAGAGCTATGAGTACGTCTGGTATGACTTCTACGAGGTCTCTTAAGGCTAGGCGTAGTGCTTCCCATACTAGTTTTATACCTGTTTCATTTACTCCAGGTGTACTCGTATTATTTATTGCTAGAGTGTATTCCAGCATTGCTGTTACTCACCCTCCGGTAAGTATTACGAGGTAGTAGAGGGTGCGGTATATTATGAAGAGGATTATGACTCCAGCTATTAGTATAGTGAATTTGAGTGTAGCTTTAGCAGTCTCACTTACAGTAAATAAGATGAAGTTATAGCTAGTAATACTTGACTGGTATAATACTCTTGAATAAAACCTTGTATAGCTTGGCGGTATAATAGCTAGCTCGGGTAGGGCTGTTAACGCTATAGTTAACCCTATGAGGCTGAAGGCACTTGCAGCGAGAAATACTAGGAGGGTTGAGAATACGAGAATGTAGCCTATAATACCAGCTAATACTATTGCGAGAGCACCAGCGCTTGATAGTAGAACACTTGCTTTTGGTGCTCCTAAGCGTTTAACAATGCTCGCGTAAGTTATACCAGCATAGAAGTTTGTTCCAACGAAAGCGAAGCTGTAGAGTACTGCTATCCCTAAATGGGCTAACGGTATTGGTGTTATGAATACTAGTACTGGTATACTTGCCAATAATATGATAGCGTAGCGGTAACTAGTTATACGTCTCCTAACCCAGAACATGCTTGCAAAAATATTCGTTATGGTTTGGATAAAACCTATGGTTGCAGCGAAATAATCGGGTGCTCCGAGATCTCTCATAAGCCTAGGTATCCATGAAATGCTTAGTAGGTTGGCTGAAGCTAGGAGTGCTACGAGGAGTAGGTAGATGTTTCCAGCATGTATTTCTGCTTCTTCTTCTACTTTTCCAGCTATCTTTAACTCTATTCTCTTTAGGGGTGCGAGTGAGACTATTGCAACTGATATTAGTCCCACCGAGAAGGCTATAGTGTACAATGTTATGTATTTCCACGGGGGTTCCCCGACAGCTAGTATGGTTATCATGATTATTTGTCCAATAATACTAGCAATACTACTAGCCATTGTACGATAAGCTATGAGTTTACGATAGCGTTGCTCATCAAATGAAGTAAAGAAGGCTATATTTAGGTAAACACCTGTTGGAATAGTTGAAGCGAGTGCGAGTGCGTAGAGTATTATTAGATAGTCTCCTCCAACACCCCAGGGTATCATAAACCAGAAGAATCTTTCAATAATCATGGATACGAGGATGCGTGCCTTTATATTCCGCTGAGCTGCACGGTAGGCCATGGAACGGTATAGTAGTAGTGCTATTAGAAGCGATAATAGGCCAGCAAACACGTTAAGGAGTAATAGGTCTCTAAGAACATAGCCTGAAGCAACGAGGAATATCGGTGTAATACCTCTTGAAATAATTACATAGAAGCCCCCGGAAACAGCTTCGAGTACGAATAGTAGGAAAGCCCATTCCTCTGCTCTACTCTTCCTCTCCCTTATCCTCTGCCTCAGCGATACCTTAGCCATGGCTATAGCGCACCGTTCTCTAATACCCCGGGTATTTCTCTTCTGTTTCTAATCGTAGCCCCCAGATAGAGAGCTTATAAAATTTTATGTAATAGACTAGAACGAAAACTATAGTATAGAAATAAAGCATAGCGAAAACTAAGCCACTACTACTGGCTAATATTATCTTATTATCTTGGCGTAAAGACTTTTACTATAACGTATACTTATGTAAAAATTATTTTGTCTTAATTGTGGAAAAACTAAAATACTGTTTGGAAGACCTTTATCCCATAATGTGATTATCGCAGTATAGCCTTTAAGGGTGAACTCAGTATACTAGACGTAATCGTTTACTCGGTAAGTGTTGTTGCAATAAGTACTTCTGGAGCATTGTCTCCTGGCCCACTTACTGTTGCCAACATAGCCTTGGGGGTTAAAGGTGGCTGGAAGAGTGGTGTTCTCGTAGCTTTCGGCCACATGATTTTTGAGTTGCCCTACGTGTTTCTACTAGCATTATTCTATGATACTATTAGTTCGTGGCTTAGCCAAGGCTATGTTAAGGTGGGGTTCACTATATTTGTTGTAGGCTTTATGGGGTTTTTCGCATACCTACTTATACGTGATGCTATTAATACTAGGGGGTTTAGTGAAGACAATAATAGTACTAGACTTGTACACACGAATCCTATTGTAGTAGGCCTCGTGTTAACCGGGTTAAACGCTTACTTCCTCTTATGGTGGGCTAGTGTTGGGCTACCTTTAATTGAAGGCGCTCTAACTATAGGTTTCCCATTAGGAGTACTATACATGTACTTACTACATGTATGGCTTGATTACGCATGGCTTGGAGCAACTGCTTATGCAGCCTACCATGGCTCACGTATTCTAGGTCCCCGGGGAACAAGAATTCTACTACTAGTACTAGCTGGAATATTATTGTTCTTCGCAACTACTCTTCTACTTAGACTAATATAGCCAAGGGGTGGGGGTTGCCGAGGCTGTTATTGCTTAGGGCTTTCTTTGAGACAAGTAATGGTGGTTATTACTCGCCTATACATGGAGATGGATGTGTAACTCTTTTACCAATACCAGATAATAGGAGTCGCTACCGTATAGTTCCACCTCATTTATTAGCTGATAGGATTATTGATTCCTGTAGTGGTAGAAGGCTTTCAACCTATTATCCAATAGAATACGGTGTAGAACCCCTAATTCATAGGGATCCGAGACTAGATTTAGGATTCTATACTGGATACTATGCCCCAAAGGGTAGGTTGCCGAAAAAGAATGATAAGAAGCTTGGCAGAGGGGACTACCTATTATTTATGGCTGGGCTCGCAAGGTATCCCAAAGACTTCTGGAGTACTAGGAGGAGGCTTGGAGAGATAAGGAGGGTTTTCCGTAAACTAGTACGAGAAGGTAGGACTGGTATCTATATCGTAGGGGGTTTACGTGTAGTAGAGGTTATAGATACCTCTACTACTGGTTGGAGTAAAGCAGTTGGAGAATACCCGTTTCTAGCTGAAAGCCCACACTACTATAGGTTAAATGATTATCCAGTAGCAGTAGTCGGGGAACCATTGAAGATGAATCCTATAGTAATAAGTGATCCAAATAGAAAACCCACTGATTCCCTCGTAGCACTCGTTGGAAGAGAACATGCATGGAGGATTGCTAGAAACAACTACCGGAAATCACGGATAATAAGAGTGGGCTGGGACTTCGAGGAAACTCTAGCTAGTCTCA
>CAZWTS010000154.1:0-3247 GCA_964637085.1 uncultured Desulfurococcales archaeon
CCACGATGCGGGAGAATAATGGCATTTCATAAAAGCCCCAGGCCTAGATGGCATTGCGGATACTGCCATTATACGGAATTTGTTTCGCAGGGCAAGTAGCATATCTCTATGAACAGAGGATTTTATTAAATGATTATCTTAGGAATAGAGTCAACAGCTCATACTTTTGGTATAGGTATAGTCCAAGATAAAGATCCATTTATTCTAGCAGATGCTAGAGCAAATTATGTGCCAAAGGAGGGAGGTATTCATCCAAGAGAGGCTTCAAGGTTTTTCGCTACTAAAGCACATGAAGTTGTTAAGGAAGCTTTAAATCAAGCGAAAATAACCATGAGTGATATTGATGCAGTAGCTGTTGCTATAGGCCCTGGTTTAGGCCCATGTCTCCGTGTTGGTGCGACTGTGGCTAGGGCACTTGCGGCGTATTTTAATAAGCCATTGGTTCCAGTAAATCATTCAGTAGCGCATGTCGAAATAGGATTGAAGCTAACGGGTGCTCGCGACCCCGTAATAGTATATCTAGCTGGAGGTAATACAATGATAATAGCATTCAATGATAAACGATACAGAGTTTTTGGCGAAACTCTTGACATAGCTCTAGGCAACCTCATTGACGTTTTCGCTAGAGAGGTAGGCTTAGCACCACCCTACATTAAGAAGGGCGTGCACGTAGTCGACGAGTGTGCCGACAGGGGTTCAAAATTATTAGATCTGCCCTATATAGTGAAGGGCCAAGATGTATCCTTTTCAGGTTTACTTACAGCGGCATTAAGACATTATCGCTCTGGGAGGTATAGGTTAGAAGACATATGTTATACCCTAAGAGAAATAGCCTATTCTATGGTTGTTGAAGTCGCTGAACGCGCCTTGGCACACACAAGTAAAAACGAGGTATTGCTAGTTGGTGGTGTAGCGGCGAGTAAGAGATTACAAGAGAAGTTTAAGTTAATGTCAAAAATATACAACGCGAGAGTCTATGTGGTTCCTCCACGCTATGCTGTTGACAATGGTGTAATGATAGCATGGACGGGCCTCCTAGCATATAAGCATGGTATAACAATTCCAATAGAGAAAGCTGTAGTAAAGCAAAGATGGCGTTTAGACGAGGTAGAAATACCATGGCGGGACTAGAACTAGTGTATAAGGGAGCTGAAGCTTACCTCTATAAAACAGTATTTCTAGAAACCGAAGTTATAGTTAAATATCGGTTACCAAAGCCTTATCGAGACCCTTTACTAGATAAAAGGATTAGAAGAGATCGAACAATTTTGGAAGCAAGAATAATACTAAGGTTAAAAGAACTGGGGATACCAGTACCCACTCTCTTCATGGTTGACCCTGAAAGAGCATTATTAATAATAGAGTATATACGTGGTCAGCGATTAAAGGAACTAATAGATAAGCTGAGCATAAAAGTAATTGAAAAATACATTAATATTATCGGAAAAAATGTTGGTATTATGCATAAAAATGGTATTGTTCACGGCGACTTAACAACATCAAATATTATAGTAAGAGACAATATACCATTCATTATTGATTTTGGTTTAGCCCAATATAGCGAGGAACTGGAAGATCAGGGAGTGGACATTCACTTGTTTTTAAGGAGCTTAGAAAGCACTCATCCACGTTATGTTAATAGACTCTTTAATGCATTTATAACTGGTTATGAAGAAGCTGTGGGCTCTCAAAAGAAGATATTAGTATTAGAAAAAGTTAGAGAAATAAGAATGCGTGGAAGATATGTTGAGGAGAGAAGACTCAAGAAGCAATAACAATAGTATTGTTCTCTACTTTATAACAGGGAATAAGGGGAAGTATCTTGAGGTCTCAGAGTTAGCTAAAGAATACAACATAAAAATAGAAATGTTGAAAACAGAAAAAATAGAAATACAAAGCGATGATATAAAGGAAATAGCGCTGTTTTCCGCAAGGTGGGTTAGTACTAAGTTGAATACAAAAATACCCATAATCGTGGAAGATGCTGGTTTATTTATTGAGTCGTTAAATGGATTTCCGGGCCCTTATTCTAGTTATGTTTATAGAACAATAGGAATAAATGGTATTCTCAAGTTGCTCGAAGGAGTAGAGAATAGACACGCATTTTTTAGAGCAGTAGTAGTATTTGAGCACCCTGTATTAGGGGAGCATATATTTGAGGGAGTAGTACACGGCGAAATATCAAGAGTTCCCAGAGGATCAAAAGGATTTGGTTTTGACCCAATATTCATACCGTTTGGAGAGAAAAGAACTTTCGCGGAACTAAGTCCTCATGAGAAAAACAAGTTCTCTCATAGAGCTAGGGCTTTTAGAAAACTCTTTGAGTGGATTAATCTAAGGTTCAGCAAAGCTTAAAGTTTCTCACACATAATGCTATGTGCTGAATAAGAGGCAGTTTCGCAGAATCATGGAGTCTTGGAGGAGGGTGTAAGTATTGAATAAACGTAGAGAGAAAGGTAAGTCTCACTCAACAAGACCTGCGCGTATAGGACCCCCAAAATGGGTTAGGTTTTCCCCGGAGGAAATAGAAGGACTCATAATAGAGTTAGCGAGAAAAGGTTACGGGCCATCAATGATAGGTATAATTCTTAGAGACCAATATGGTATACCATTAGTAAAATCTATACTAGGTAAAGGTATAACTGAAGTATTAGAAGAGCATGGTATGTCACCACCCCTCCCAGAGGATTTACTCCAATTGATAAAGAAGGCTGTGAACCTCAGAAGACACCTTGAGGAACACCCCAAGGATAAGCATGCTAAAAAAGGCCTCATAGACCTGGAATCAAAGATACATAGACTAGTAAAGTATTATAAGAGAGTAGGGAAACTACCACCTGATTGGAAGTACTCACCAGAGAAAGCGAAACTATTAGTTGCAAGTCTATTCCAAGCAACAGGAAGATGA
The DNA here is from genome assembly GCA_964637085.1 of uncultured Desulfurococcales archaeon. Taxonomy (GTDB): domain Archaea; phylum Thermoproteota; class Thermoprotei_A; order Sulfolobales; family WANQ01; genus JALWGO01. The sequence continues at coordinate 2,909 of CAZWTS010000154.1, forward strand.
TCCATTGCTCCATTCTTATATTTCTGGCGCTGAAGAAGATAGTAATCTAGCCTCTCGTTTATCGGAGGAGTTCTTTAAACAAATACACGATTTTAAAGTTGTAAGGATAGTATTTTATCCGTCCTTAGAGAGTTACGTGGCGGCTTCTATTTTAATGAAAACGTTATCTCTAAGCGACATAGAAGTAATAATTCAACCAGAATTACATGACGACGAAAAACTAGATGAACCATTATTAGTTCTCGGATTTGATCATAGGGTAAATTTTATTGCGCCATATATATTGCAAATAGACAAGAACAAAAGGATAAGTGAAAACTTGGGAAAAGGTAAAAGAGT
>CAZWTS010000155.1:0-5054 GCA_964637085.1 uncultured Desulfurococcales archaeon
CCTCCACGAGTCATCGCCCCGGAGCATTAGGCACCTTATGTACTCGCCACACCAGATGTGCCTGTTTACCAGCGGCGGCTTAACCGTCTTCACACCTGCGTCGCGGAACGCACGGTTCACGGCAGGGTTGGCCGTCGCTACCGCGTCTACCGGAGGCACGTAGCCTAGCACGAAGCCGGAGTTCCCGCTGTAGACTGTTAGCGTCTGTATAGTGGCTGTTATTATCCTGGAAAGGTCTACATCCGCGTGTCTAAGCGCCTCGCGTATCATTAGCAGGCGCTCTCCTGCCGTGAATGGGTTCCGCCAAGTGTGGCTCTCATCAGCCATACCAACGAGTATCACTACTTCCTCGTATCGTTCTAGCAGCCATTTTACTGCCGCTAAGTGTCCATTGTGGAATGGCTGGAATCTTCCGAAAACCAGTACTCTCCTCTTAAGTATCTTCTTATCCAAGATTCTTCCCATATAGTTTTCTACGGGGAATTGTTATTTCTTACTCCTACACATATCTTTATCGGTGGTGAATTATTGACTTATAGTCAGGGCAGTGAGAAATTACTTGTAGATACAGTAAATTATTTGAGAACCCATGGAACATTTCTAGAGAAAATAGGTGAAATAAAGACTCGTTGCCCAGCCTGTGGCTCTAACAGCCTCATCATAGAGGACTACTTGTACGATATGCCTGGAGTAGGTAGGGTTATTCTTAGTACTGGTAGATGTGGCAAGTGCGGCTACCGCTATAGTGATGTGAGAGTCGTTGAAGCCAAAGAACCCAGGAGAATTATTTATCGAGTAGAAGACCCAGAAGACCTTAATGCACTCGTTATAAGAGCATCAACTGCAACCATAAAGATACCAGAAATAGGCGCTGAAATAAAACCGGGACCCGCTGCTCAGGGATATATAACTACTATTGAAGGAATTCTACACATGTTTAAAGATGTAGTTGAATTCCTCTGTGCAGATGCAGATAAAGGAAATAATACTTGTACCGAAAAGCTAGAATGGTTTAAGAGGGCTATAAACGGTAAGGAGAAATTTACTCTAGTCTTAGAGGACCCGGAAGGCGTGAGCGCTATCAAAGGTAAGAAACGTGCTCCTATCATAGAGCCATTATAGTAAAAAATATTATTCTCTCCATCCCTCCTTGAGGGCTCCTAGGGTTATTCTACTTTGATTTTTACTCCTTCTTCTTTCTCTTCTCTCTTCACTTCTTTTTTCTGTATCTTTACTTCGAGTATGCCATTCTTGTATGATGCTTTTGCTGTTTCTGGTTTAACTTTTACTGGTAGTTCTACTTCCTTATAGTATTTTCTATTCGTATCACTTGCCTTTATTATTAATTTGTCCTCTGTTGCTCTAACATCTATCTTATCCTTCTCAACACCGGGTATCTCGGCTATTACTACTACATGATCATCTTCTTCGAATACATCTACTGGTGGTTCATGTTCTTCACTTATTATCGGTCTGCCACGTGTTTTCCTAATGTTACCGAATTCTTCTATTATCGGCCTACCATCTGGTCCTATAGTTATCCTAAAGCCGTAGACTATTGGTTGTCCTGGTTTCTCTGGTACCATTGATGTTCTCGTTAATAGTTCTTCGAATTCTCTGAGGAAGTCTCTTTCTATCGCTTCTATTTCCCTAAAGAAGTCCTCGAATATATCGAATATGTCTCTTCTTCTCCTCCACCACGCCATGGCGTACACCAGAATATATAGTATACTTGGAGTTTAAGACTGTATCCATAATAGTCATTTACTGTAATCTAATATTAGTCTCAGTGCATCACTTATACTATTACGTATGAGGGCGGGATGAGGTGGTGTTAAATGATACATGCTTAAGCTTCTAAATACTAGTTCTTCTATTTCTCTAGACAGCTTATCTCTATTTTCAAAGACTATACCGGTAGGCTTGCATTTCTTTAATAACACTTCTAATGGTTTATGCTCGAGCATTCCTTGGGGCTTAAAGATACTATTTCTTATTGATGATACAATTGAGGCTAGTAAACTCGTTGTATAACAAGTTTTAACTATAAGCGTTAGCGCTTCAGCTATAGCATCTATTATCCCTAGAGACTCGGAGTAAAGTCTTACTAGTTGATGAGGCTTCCCCCAGAGATTACTTAATACCCTATCCTCACCGAGGATTTCCGATAAAGCAGTTATTTCGCATTCTGCAAAGGGTTCACTTAGGGTTTTTGGTAATAATATTATTTCGTGTGGGATTGCACAGGGATGCTCTATTATACTAGGTGAAGGTATTAGTGAAAGCAGTCTCGGGATATAGTTGAAGCGTATGTCCATTAATGGTATAGAAATTATTCTCGTTTTCTCACGGTGCTCGCTTACCCCTAATAGCCCTATATTCCCTGCTACTCTACTACAAGCAATGTATTTACTCCAATTGATGCTAGTCCAGCCACCAATAGATACTAGTATGCTAGTAGCACTTGATACGGGAGCTCCAGCTTTAACGATATTTGCGTGAAGCCTCCTAGCTAGAAACCTAGTTATATTACTATTAGCTCCAATATCATCAACTATTATCGTTGTCTCTAATCCTTCTTCAACCAGCCAATGGGAGAGTAACTCGTTCTCAGACCCATATATAATTGTACGTGGAATACCATGGGGCAAAGCTTCATCCTTCCCTAAGAGTTATTTATAGGGGAAGAGTTATAGACTTCCCCACACCTCTATTTACCTCCAGAGAATAATTAATATTGGCGTATTGGAGGCGTGAGATGAAATGAAACCCCTTACGCGGAGAATCTTAGTTTATGGTATTCTAACAGTAATAGTAGTCATTGGAGCATTAAACATGCTTGCACCAGTACTTAGAACAGGGCAGATACTATTAATGGGTAATGACCCGTGGATAGAGTATTGGCTAACAAACTATCTAGTAGAACACGGTATAGGGTCGTGGTGGAGTCTTACACCCGCGAACCCCGATACCCATATCTTCTGGTACCCCTATGGTAGGGACTTTACGCGGACAGAACACCCTGGAATACCCATCTTTGCTGCACTAACCTATCCTATAGGGAAGGCTTTAGGCTTGAACGTTATGGAGTGGACTGCTGTTACACCAGTATTCTTTGGGGTATTAGCTATTATAGGAGCATTCTTTGTTGGAAGAGAATTATTTAATGGAAAAGACTGGAAAAGCGATGCCATAGGCTTAATTTACGCTGCATTCATGGCTACACTAGTTTCAGGTACCGCGAGAAGCTTTGCTGGCTTCATAGAGAAGCAGGGCTATGGTGTAGCGTTAATGTTGTTTGCAGTATACTTCTATTTAAGAGCACTTAGGAGAAAGAGCTGGGTTGATGGACTAGTAGCGGGCGTGTTAGTTGGCTTAACCTTCTGGTTCTGGGGAGGCTATATCTTCGTATACACGTTGCTTGGATTACATATTCTACTACTACCATTTGTTAGGAAAATAGACAACAAGGATCTCATAATGCTGACAGCATTTGTTGGAGCCTCCTATGGTGTAGCACTAGCCTACGGTGTATTCGACGCCTTTCTTAGGAGTAAAATAGTATTGGCTATGGCCTTAGCACTAGTACTTGTATATGTTTCAACACTACTAGATAACAAGAAACACTACCTATACCTTCTAGTAGGCGTTGGCGCTGCTAGTATAGCAGCACTAGTACTAGGCTTCATAGAGATACCAGGTAGGATACTATATGCTCTAGGAATACAAACTGAAGTAAAACCAATTGTAGCTACTGTAGCAGAACATGCTGCTAGAACATTAACTGAAATGACATTAGAAAGTAGTATAGCATTCGTACTAGCAGTATTCGGTGTAATATATGTACTATACCGTATTATAACTAGCCCTAATGAGAAATGGTTATTCATACTAATTACTGGAGTAACAATGCTCTACCTATACTATAACATGGCGTACCTATCGGAGATAAGCCTAGCATTCTTTGCACCATTGGCTCTAGCACTAATAGACTGGGCATTTGATGTCCTTAGTCCGTCAACTAAAGCTACTTTAGCAAAGAAGACTAGTCTAGAAAAGATAGGCGCTATATTAATCATAGTATCAGTACTACTCCTCATACCTCATTCAGCAATTCTAACATTTGCTAGTAGATATCAATCCGATATGAGTCTTAACGTCTACGGTAAAGCTTGGTGGAACATGTTAGACTACATAAAAGAATACACACCCAAGGATTCTGTTATCGTTGCTTGGTGGGATTACGGGTACTGGATAAGCGTTTATACTGGTAGGGCAAGTCTAGCCGATGGCGCTACATGGAATACTACTCAAATATGGTTGTTAGCAAATATATTAATGAGTAATGAGACTACAGCCGTAGAGTACATGGAGAAATACTTCCACCTACAGCCAAATAAGACTTTTGTACTCGCATACTTCTATGCTCAGGACATGGGCAATGATACTTGGATGATACTACCGAATCAGGGAGATATGGGTAAGAGTATAGCAATGTTGTTCATAAAACACGGCCCCAATGGTCCTAAGCCAGCAAACCTCTACGATTACCGGTTACAATTCTTCCAAAACATACTACCACAGTACTGGTACGTACACCCACAATATGGTGCATTAACACCAAAGTTTGATTTACCAAGCGATCAACTACCATTATTATACAAGCTAGCAGTAGATAGTATATATGAGCTCGGCAAGAAAGCCGCAATGATAGATCCAATGACGGGGCAAGTAAAAATACTTGATAGACCAGTCTTAAGATACTTTACACCAGAATATGTTACCTATGATGTAGCGGGCTATAGTAGTCAGAATATGCAGCCAGTATACATTGTGGTATACTTGTACAAGTTTATAGGAACTGCAAGCCAGCAAGCAAGCACGCAAACGAATACGACTAGCACGAGCTAAGGAGAATAGTTTCTATGAAATATTTTATTCTACTTCTAAACAACTATTTTGACGCCTCCTATAACAGTTTATACTAGATACGAGAGGGTTAGGGTTTGACGGGTAAGTTAAACTATGATTTAATGAAGAAGTATGTTTTCAGT
>CAZWTS010000156.1:0-8391 GCA_964637085.1 uncultured Desulfurococcales archaeon
TATGTAGGCTCACTTCGGTATTCTCTGCTATAATCTCATTATTTCTTAAAACTACTACAGCATAATGAGGTGCCCTACCTTTTCCTCCATAGTAAAGCAAGTCTACGCCCATAACAGTCAATAGAGGCTTCCTAGTGTTAGATTTCATCAATTTCTCCCCGAACATATAAGAGGGCTCTCTCCGCGTCTATGTTCTTTAACTTGTATTTACGGTTAAAGAATCTTATAATGTATTCTACGTCTCTTCTCAACAAATACTCTGATTGGGGGTCTTCTCGATAAACATATTGCGGCCAGTCTATAATATAGGGTTCTTCGACTCCCTTATCCGGATTGATAGCTACTAATACGTTGTATTCGCTTAAGTCCCCATGAACTATACCGACTTCTAGGTAAGCTTTTCTCAAAGTCTCCAATATTACCTTTAACATGTATTCGGGATCCATCGGATCCTTGTATCTATATAATTCAACACCCTCAATATAACTTGTAACTACTACATGTCGACTTCTACCTATAGGTCGAGGAACCTTAGCAGAAGCCTTCCACAGCAAGTCTAGGGCTTTGAACTCCTTTTCAGCGGCAACCTTTGATTGAAGAAGCCAGCCATACTCTGGTTTATCCCTCGTATAATCTCTAACGCGCTTGGTTTGACGAAAACTTGTACGACCTATACGTAGAAACTTTACAATTACTTTCTCCTCAGCTGGCGTGAGACCTACGTATACATCACTTTCCTTGCCCACGCCCATTCGATCTCCGAGAGCCGCTAATACTCCTCTTTCAACAAGGCTTCTAATGGCTAGGCAATCGTATCCCAAGTAGGTGAGTCTATACCCGGTTAATGAGCCTAGTCTACGTTTTATTATTTTTAGTCTACTCAACTTTGATAAACTCATTGATAGTTGTGGTGGTGGTAGCTTAGCTTCTCTTTCAATTATTTCTATGGGAACATACTCGTATTGGGTTAAATACTTCTCTAACACTAGTAATACTCGAAAATCCCTTTTATTTAACTGTTTGTAAATATATGCTAATCTGCTCAATACTACTACTCCTTCTGGGAAGAATATTCTAGAAGCCTAATATTTGTTTGCTACACCAATACTTATTCAAGCAAAGTTCTTATAAGTTAGCTAGTGAACAGTTAGAGGGGGTGTAAACTTGTCTACTGGGGGTAGTAGCGGATATAAATGGAACAAACCGGGGATCTATGAAGAAGATGGAACACTAATAGTAATAGGCGATGAATACATACAGCGAGTAGTACAAGCACTAGCTAGTCCAACAAGACTAAAAATATTAAGATATTTGCTAGAAAACGAAGCAGATGTAGGGGAAGTAGCGAAAATTATAGGCCAAAGCAAGGCAAACGCGAGCGCACAGATAAGAAAACTAGAAGAAGCCGGACTCATAAAGGTATCATACAGGCCTGGCCAGAGAGGTGTTAAGAAGGTCTGCTCGACGAACATTAAAGAAATAAAGATATTATTTATACCCTAGGCCACGTGAACAGAGAATACGAAAACCAAACATTGTCCACCTTATATTCTTTTCTTGTAAATAAGTTAATTAAACAATATATTCTTTTACTCTGAACGAAAATAACTTATACAAAGTTCTTCTCTCACCTATATATCTTTTTCTCCCACATAAATTCTACTGTTTAATTCATAAAATATTTAGAAAAGATTTTTATTTCTGTACAGTAGGACTACTAGAACATAACCTGTATGAAAGGTTGGAACCATGAAGAACGATTTAGTTAAGCTAGTAGCAGTACTAATTATAGGCCTCTTAGTAGGTGTTGGAATAGGGTATGCAGCCTTCGGTGGTGGAGGAGGAGTACAACAGACAACCACAACAGCTCCGCAAGAACAGCTTAAAACCATAAAAATAGGCGTTACACTACCATTAACCGGGGAGTTATCGTCTGTTGGTAAACTCTGGGAAAAAGTAGTGTACATGGCCTTCGATGACTTAAATAAACAAATGCAAGCATATCATCTAAACTACAAGTTTGAACCAGTAGTACTAGACGACGGCACCAATGCTGATAAAGCACTACAGAATGTTCAAACCTTCGCGCAACAGGGTATAAAAGTAGTTATAGGACCAGCCGCTAGCTCTCAAGTAAAAACTGTAAAGTCGTATGCTGATGCAAATAAGATAGTAATAATATCACCTTCTTCAACTGCTCCAACATTAGCTATACCCAACGACTATATATTCAGGAATACTGGTTCTGATGCCCTACAAGCGAAGGCTCTAGCAACACTCGTAAGCCATGAAGGGGTAAAGAAGGTAATAGTATTCTATCGTGACGACGAATACGGTAAAGCTTTCGCGGAATTCTTCAAAAAAGAATTCGAAGCCATGGGTGGACAAGCTTCACTAGTAGCCTATGCCACTGGTTTATCAGATTACAAAGCAGAAGTAACCTCGCTTTCCAGTAAGGTTTCATCGGAGGGTGCTGAAGCAGTTGTATTAATATCCTTCGATACTGATGGAGCCAACATACTATCACATGCTAAGAATGATCCAGTACTATCTAAGGTTAGATGGTTTAGCGGTGAGGGTATACATGGAGCAGCGGAACTATTAACTCCCGAACTAGCTCAGTGGTTAGAGCAAATAAAGTTCATGGGTACAAGACCAGTATTCGTAGCTAACCCGTTATATGATGAATTCGCAAAGAGGTTCAAGGAGGAAACTGGTGCAGACCCGCCAGTATTCTCAGAAAAATTATACGATGCAGTAATACTTGCTGGCTGGGCTGTAGTACGTGCTGGAAAATATGATGGAGAACTCATAAAGCAGGCGCTACCCGAAGTAGCTAAACACTACTATGGTGTAAGCGGATGGTGTATCCTAGACGAGAATGGAGATAGAATGTTCCAGGACTACGCTATATGGACCATAAAGAAGGTTGACGGAGAATATAGGTATGTTGACATAGGCTCATACTCTCAAGGAACTATAACCTTTACAGAAGAGTAGTCCTTAAACAATAAACCATTTTTTATAATCATGTACTATGTAAATATGAAGTATTAAATCACAAAGCATGCAACCCGTAACCACATAGTATGCTCATCTCCGAAACATAAAATCATAGATATGTATGTGTATGAGGAAGAAGTAGGGGTTTACAGCAATGGTTGGTGTGACAGAAGTATATAATACATTGTGGATTGGATTAATATACATGGTATTGGGATTACCATTAACCTTGAGCTATAGGACTACGGGTATTATAAACTTCGTACATATAAACTTTATAACTATTGGAGCATATGTAGGAGTGTTATTATCGTTATTGGGCATTAAGAACGTGTTTATAGTAGCATTGTTCGCCTTTGCTGTGGGTGCTGCTATAGCTGTGTTTGATAACGTAGCCGTGTTTAAACCTCTTGCTAAACGTGGTGCCAATGTTGTTATCTTAATGGTTGCTTCACTTGGCTTATGGATATTCTATAAGTACTTCATATATGCTATAGTTGATATAATAGGTAAGGTGGTAAGAGAAAATCTTGTATCAGTTATATTAGAGTTAGATATTCTTCCTTCATTTACTGTAGGTAGTATTGGTATTGATGGAAAATTCCTCACTACTCTCACATTATCGGCACTCGTAGCATTCTTCTACTATTTTGTTTTGATAAGAACATCTGTGGGTAAGGCTATAAGAGCGGTTTCCGATAATCCACAGTTAGCTGAGATATCAGGTATCCCTAGAGATCGTGTAGTAAACTTTATGTGGGTTATGACTGGTGGTGCTGCCGCAATAGGTGGTTTACTCTGGGGTATGTTTGCTATCGTTACTCCTGAGGTAGGGGATTGGCTCATTCTACAAATATTTGCTGTAGCAGTTATAGGTGGCTTAAGTTCACTGGTAAATACTGCTATAGGTGCATTCATTATTGCTGGGGCAGAGAATATTGTAATGGCTGCTCTCCATGAAGCCTTCGGCCTGCCTCTTAGCTTTCGCCCATTCATTACATTCATGGTACTCGTTATCGTAATCCTCGTTAAACCCCCATTAGGCGCTGGTGGTGGATTACCATATAGGTTCCTTAAACCTAAGAAGAGGTGATGGGAGTGGTTGAGTTTAATGTCTTAGGCTTTCTAATAGATTGGAGTACATTCTTCGCTATTTATGCTATACTAGCAGTATCATTAAACCTTGAAATAGGATACACCGGCATGGCTAATTTCGGTAAAGTCGCCTTCTATGCTATTGGTGCTTATCTCTCAGCGGTATTAACAATAGTATCTTTTCTAACGATATTTGGTGTCTCAGCTCCCCTATACTCTGTGGACGCTGTAATAGCTCTAGGACAACATGGAGCTGAGCTGCCATGGCTTAATATAGGATTATTTATATTAAGCATAATCTTGAGTGCTATCGTAGCTGGTATTGTAGGATATCTTGTAACCTATCCGACACTACGTGTCGGGCCAGCCTTCCTAGGAATAACTATACTAAGCTTTGGGGAAATGTTAAGATTCTTCCTTAGAAACTATGAACCCCTCGGCTCAACTTATGGTCTATTCGGAGTACCTCACCCATTTCAATGGATTCCCGACCCCACTGTTAGAACTGGCATCTACGCCTTAATAGTTCTGGGGATAATGTTCGGCCTCTACATCTATGCTGAGAGACTAGTAAATTCTCCCTTCGGCAGGGTACTTAGAGCAATAAAAGATGATGAAGTGGCCGCTCTATGCCTGGGCAAACACGTGCCAAGGATAAAGGCTACTGTCTTATTCATAGGTTCGGCGATGGCTGGTGTGGCTGGAGCCTTATACTTATTCTATCTGGGATCAGTAAATCCTGATATGTTTATACCGCGTGTAACATTCGATATCTGGGCTATGGTCATACTTGGAGGCATGGGTAATAATAAGGGAGCTGTAGTAGGGGCAGCTATAATAACCTTTGTTGACCGTGTATTAACTTTTGTTACACCATCACTCGGTATAACCGCGTATATTACACCAGACTATATCCGTTGGATGACAGTAGGCTTACTGATAGTCCTGGTACTACTGTTTAAGCCAGGTGGCCTTATACCAGCTAAGCCGATCAAGACTCCCGCCCTCGAAGTAGCCGAGAAATTAAATGGAGGTGAAGGCTAAGGTGCCTGAACTCCTAGAAACAGTTGATGTAGCAAAATACTTTGGTGGTGTAAGAGCCCTCGACGGTGTAAGTATTAAGGTTAAGGAGGGCTCGGTTATAGGTCTAATAGGTCCTAATGGAAGCGGTAAGACTACTTTGTTTAACGTTATTACCGGGTTCTATGTTCCAGAACGCGGAGAAGTATGGTTTAATAATGAGAGAATAGATGGTTTAAACCCCAATGAAGTATACTTAAAGGGTCTCGTAAGAACCTTCCAAATACCACGCCTATTCCCCTCGCTTACAGTATTAGAAAACGTAATAATAACACCACCTTACCAGATAGGTGAAAGAGTCCTAGACGCCCCCTTCAAGAAACGTTGGGAGAAACAAGAAGTAGATCTAGCCAAAAAAGCTGTCGAACTGTTAAGAAAGTTCGGTATGGGCAAGTACATTAAGGCTAAAATAAGCGAGTTATCAGCCGCCCACATAAAAATGCTTGAAACAATTAGGGGCTTACTCACATCACCTAAAATACTCTTACTAGACGAGCCAGCAGCTGGTGTGGCTTATACTACCGCTAAAGAATTATTCGAATACATTCTACAATTGAGGCGTGAACGTGGTTTAACCTTCCTTATAATAGAACACCGTCTTGAAGTACTAATGGACTATGTGGACTATGTATACGTCCTACATAACGGTAAGCTCCTTTCAGAAGGCAAGCCCGAAGAAGTAGTACAGGATCCCAAAGTAATAGAAGCCTACTTGGGTGGTTGAGACTTGGCGTTCCTTGAAATAATTAACCTAAAATCAGGATACGGGAAAATGGAAGTACTACACGGCGTAAACCTAGAAGTAGAAAAAGGAGAAATAGTAGCAGTATTAGGCCCTAATGGTGCCGGTAAGACGACTCTACTCAATAGCATCTTTGGCATAGCAACCATTCATGATGGAGACATTAGATTTCAGGGTAGCTCGATAAAGGGAGAGAAACCCTACCGAATAGTACAAATGGGTATAGGCTACGCTCCACAACTAGATAATATCTTCCCCAATCTAACAGTCCTAGAAAACCTTCAAATGGGAGCCTATATTCGTGGAAGAGACCCAACAATAAATGATGATATAAGAGAAGTCTTCGAACTATTCCCTGAAATAGCTAGAAGAAAGAATACCAAAGCTAAATCACTTAGTGGCGGAGAAAGACAAATGCTAGCTGTAGCAAGAGCGTTGATGGCGAAACCCAAGCTTCTATTACTCGACGAGCCCACAGCCGGGTTGGCTCCGAAGGCGGCTTCACTCCTAATGAACAAGATTAAAGAAATACGAGAAATGGGGCTCACAGTTCTCCTCGTGGAACAGAATGTTAAGAAGGCATTATCAATAGCTGATAGAGGCTATGTGTTAGTGGGCGGAAAAATAGTGTTAGAGGCATCAGCTGAACAATTAGCTAAAGAAAATATTGAAAAGTTATTCTTCGGCCAAATATAGTTTCTTATACTCTTTTCTCCATTTTTGCCACATTATTATTACGCGTATGAATATGAATGCTATCATAATAAGTACTATTACTGTAAATAATTCTCCGGGTAAAAGGTGTGTTTTATTCACAGCATAGTATAGTATATCTATTAGGGCTGCAAACATAACCCATGCTACAATAATACCTATATCATATAATACTGGTACTACATCTTTCTTTGATAATCCGGGTTTATAGAAGACTAAGGGAGCTTTTAACTCTACTATAAGGAATATTACTCCAATGAACTGAAAGCCTATTAGAAATAGAAGTGTTGATGAAATAAATGCCGTAAGTGACTCCCATCTATCTGGTTGACCCTCTACATTAAAGTGTACTGGTATTTTCTCCGGGAGTAGTGGGAGATAGTATATTGTTAGAATTATAGATAGTATTGGGGGTAGAATCATTAATATAAAGCGTAGTAATGAGGGTTTTACGGGTTCTATTCTTGTTATTTCTTTACCCCTATACTTGGCCCCTTCTTCTATTTTGAAGGCTTCCCTACCTAGTTCTCTTTCAGCCTCACGTGCAGCTAAGAGGGATAGGATTACTATATTCAAGAATACTAATACGAGTAATATTGTGATCATGAGTGATAATGATTGAATATATAGTGATAGGAATATTATTGCTAAACCTATTACAAAGAAGCTTATACCAGCTAAGCGATTATACTTCACCCATATTTTTCTTGAAGCATAAGTATAGCCTATACGGAAGCCTACAAAGGGGTTTACGGGTAAGCGTTTAGCTATGAAGATCAGTATAAGCCCTGAAACTGCTATTACCAATCCTATTATCGAGAAGATATTAATCATTGCTCTCACTTCCTTCTACTTGAATACTGTTTATTAAGTCTATTATTCTCTTAACTTCAACTCTGAGAATCCCTAATGCGGCTACCCCATTAGCTGTTAGCTCATAGTATTTTCTCGGAGGACCATACTCGGACTCGCCCCAAAACGATTTTATTAACCTATTCTTTTCTAATTGTTTTAGTGAGTCGTAAATAGTGCTTTCACTGGGTTTTAGTGTCCCCCTACTTATCTCCTCGATTAATGTTTTTATCTTGTAGCCGTAAAGCGGGCCATACTTATTTAATAGTTCTAGTATTATCAGAGAGTAGAAGCCGCTTCTAATACTCCTCAATATCCTTATAATATTCTTTTCATTGACATTACCCATTTTCCCTATACCTTCACATTACTCGCCCTAGGATTTCCTAGTAACGCTAATATTAGTAGCGTGAGAGTGTATACTCCAGCCCATATACTATCGGTTATAATTTTACTCCAACTCGCTCCTAAGACCATGTTGGGGATAACTAGTATCATCCAGAAAATAGTGCCAGTAAGGAGAGCTGAAACTACAACATGTATTTTTATCTTCTTATCGATATAGTCGTAGAGAGCACCAAATAATGCCCCTAATATTAGTGAGAAAACAAAAGCTATTATGGGAGATACTAGCAACGCTATGGACAAGTAGCCTCTTAGTAATTCCCTACTTATACCGCTGAGATTAACGTATTGTTCAGCTACTTTTAGTACTTCTTCTACTGGAGGCATATAGATGAACGTCATAACACCTATAACGGCCCCCGAGACAGCTCCAGCTATTAGGCCGTGTAATACGTACTTGCTTTCAACCACTACGAGTCACCTTTAAGTAGTACACCATAGTTGTAGTCGAGACTAAAGTAACAACTCCGTAGACTATTACTATAGAAGTAACCGTATAC
>CAZWTS010000157.1:0-6062 GCA_964637085.1 uncultured Desulfurococcales archaeon
GCCCGAACGTAGGGAGGAGAAGCCGAAGCCAACGCCGACTCCAACACCAGCAGCACAACCAGTTACTCCTACGCCAGCTCCAACACCAGCAGCTAAGCCTACAGCACCAGCTGGAGGAGCTGTTGTTGAAGCACCAGTTCCGGGTAAGATCTTAAAGGTGCTCGTGCAGCCAGGTCAGAAGGTTACTAAACGAACCGTTATCATAACGCTTGAGTCAATGAAAATGGAGCTTGAAATATATCCGCCAAAAGATGGTGTTGTCAAGGAGATTAGGGTTAAGCCTGGAGACTTTGTAAATACTGGGGACATCTTAGCTGTAATAGAATAAAGGATCCCCGAGGGGTGACGGTAATGCTTGATATGCTTGCTGATTCAATAGTGAAGTTCTTCTTGCATACAGGTCTCTTTAACTTTAATGTTTATCAAGCATTATTCTTAGCGATAGGACTCGTACTAATATACCTGGCTGTTGTAAAGAGGATTGAGCCGCTTCTATTAACAGGCATTGGTACTGGTATGGTGCTAGCAAATATACCGATGGCAGGGCTTGCTTCACCGCCAGCAACATTGTTTGAGGCAAATACTACTGGTATGATGGGTATCACGTTGAACGATCTTGTTAATGGTGGTGCTGGTCCATTATTCATATTGTACTACATATTTATTCAGACGGAGCTAGTACCATTATTCATATTCCTAGGCCTTGGAGCGTTAACGGACTTTAGACCGTTAATCGCTCAACCATATACTTTCATACTGGGTGCTGCTGCACAACTAGGAGTATTTGTTGCAATGCTTGGAACACTAATGCTTGGTTTCCACTTGAATGAGGCTGCAAGTATAGGTATTATAGGAGGAGCTGATGGACCGACTACTATTTATACCACTATTAAGCTGGCACCATATATCTTAGGACCAACAGCGCTTGCAGCATATACCTATATGTCGCTTGTACCAATAATACAGCCCCCAATTATCCGCCTATTACCGAAGAAGCATCGTGCAGTGAAAATGAAGCCTCCGAGACAAGTACATCCATTGGAAGCGATGATGTTTCCGATTCTGCTAATGGTTGTAGCAACAATTTTTGTACCTAAAGCTACGCCACTAATAGGAATGTTAGCCCTAGGTAACCTGTTTAGAGAGAGCGGTATTACTGAAGTAGTAGAGCGCTTATCTAAAACAGCAGCAAACGAGTTCATGAATATCTTAACCATACTGTTAACTATTACTGTTGGATCAACAATGAGTATGGACATGGTGCGATTCTTCTCAAAACAGATGGGTATAACAATAGAGGAGTTCTTATTAAAATTCGCAATAATATTTGTTTGGGGATTGCTAGCGTTTGCCTTCTCAACTATTGGCGGTGTAGTATTCGGAGAGATCATGTATATTGTAACTAAAGGTAAAGTAAACCCAATAATAGGTGCTGCTGGTGTATCAGCCGTACCAATGTCTGCTAGAGTGTGTCAGAGGGAAGCACAAAGGATAGATCCAACAAACTTCATATTAATGAATGCCATGGGACCCAACGTTGCAGGTGTTATAGGAACAGCAACAGCTGCAGGTATATACATTGACTTTGTACAGAGATTCTATGGTTGGACCTAGGTTTAACTACAATAATTATTTTTATTCTAGCTTACCTCTCTAAACCTCTTTCTATGACTACGTAACACATGGTTTAATTCTCTAAGCCTCATAACTGTTACTACAACTATTCTCCCATGCCTTTGAACATAGACTACACTTATCCCGGAATCTAATGATACTGCTATTAACCTATTTGTCCAAGTATCCATTAATACTTTATCGGGATATTCGAGTGTCTCCAATACTTCTTGTTCACTTATATTTCGTTCGAATAGTCTTCTCCGTGCATGCTCAGTGTATTCTATTGATAACGGGTACATTCCCGCACCTATACCTCCACGTGAACTATTATTTGTTTAAGATAGGTATATTTCTATACTTCTATTAACACTGTTAATAAAGGGGGATAGGTATAGATAAAATCGTATATGCTATGAGAGTACATAAAAGCGGTTTGGAATTACTATCTAGTAAAGGATTTAAACCCATAGTATATGATAAATCTAAACCCCTAGAAGAATGGCTTTGCGAAAACCTTAGAGATTCAAAAGCTCTCGTTATAGCCCCATTTCATAGAGTTGATGCCCGAATTCTTGACTGTG
The DNA here is from genome assembly GCA_964637085.1 of uncultured Desulfurococcales archaeon. Lineage (GTDB taxonomy): Archaea > Thermoproteota > Thermoprotei_A > Sulfolobales > WANQ01 > JALWGO01. The sequence goes on from CAZWTS010000157.1 coordinate 2,199, forward strand.
GAGAAATAGAGTTACTGGTTATCCATGGAAGCGGTTACGAGAATGTAGATCTAGACGAATGTTCTAAAAGAAATATATGTGTGGTAAACGCTCCCGACGCTATAGCTGAAGCAGTAGCTGAACATGCCCTTGGACTTACATTAGCTCTCTTAAGAAATATTGTCTACGGTGATCATTATATTAGGAGGGGGTTATGGGGTACAGGTCCCGCTCCTAGACCACTACTCGGTACTAGTCTCCAAGACAAAACTGTTGGTATTATAGGTCTAGGACGCATTGGATCCAGTATAGCTAAACTCTTCCGCAGAATAGGTAATCGTGTCCTATATTGGAGTCGTCGTAGGAAAATCGAAGTAGAACATGCATTAGAAATAGAATATAGGAAATTAGAAGAACTATTACGTGAATCCGATATAGTAATTATATCATTAGCGTTAACGAAAGATACTATCGGATTCATAGACTACAATAAGCTATCAATGATGAAGAAGAACGCTATTATTGTAAATATTAGCCGTGGAAAAATAATAGTAGAAGAAGATCTCATAAGAGCATTAGAGGAAGGCATCATAAGCGGAGCAGCCCTTGATGTTTTCCAAGAAGAACCTATTAGTAATAACCATCCCCTAACACGTTTCGATAACGTTGTTCTAACCCCTCATATTGCTGGATATACATGGGAGGCTATGGTTGAGACGAGTAAACTCGTAGCACAAACAATAATAGATTATTTTGAAGGACACTTACCTTATAATGTATTGAATAGAGAGGTATGCATGAGGAATATTGAGGGAAGAGTAAAATAGTAGTAGTAACTATCTACTCGGTTGCTGATCTACCTTGAATCTTCCTAAACGAGAACCAATACTATTAGAGAACGCACTAATATTAAATCCAGGTGAACCTCCTAGGAGAGCTAATATATATGTTGAAGAAGACCGCATCCAGGGAATCGGAGAGGAATTCTATCCGAAGAATAATATAGTAATAGATGCGAGTAAACTTACCATAACACCGGGCTTCTATGCCTCACATACCCATTTAGGACTTTATCCTCTCACAAAGATTATCGGTAACTGGACCCATCTAGATGAATGGGCTGAAAAGATAGCATGGAAATGGGAGCCCCAACTCTCCTCCCAAGACTCTAGGGACTCGGCCATAGTAGCAATCTATGAGTACTTGCTTAAGGGGATAATAGGAGTAGCTGATATGCACTTCAACATGGATGTGGTAGCCGAGGTAGTATATGGTTCTGGTATTAGGGGAAATCTAAGTGTTGCAATAATGAATAAGGGCTTCTACGATGATGAGTGGAAGGCGTTGAAAGATAACTTAGATCTCGTTTCAAAATGGCACAATAAGGATGATGGGAGAATAATAGTTAGTTTAGGCCCATGTACTATTCGATTGGTTTCTAAGGAACTATTAGACGAAATTGCACGTCTAAAGAGAGAGGAAGACCTTGGAGTCCACATGCACGTAGCTGAAGTATACGACGACGAGAAATATTGTAGAGATAAATATGGTGTTAGCCTCATAGAGTTCTTATATCAACGCGGGATATTGGGAAGAAAGACTATTCTAGCTCACGGTGTATGGCTTGACTCGAAGGAGCTAGAATTAGTATCAATGTTTAACTCGACAATAGCGCATAACCCTTCGACTAATATGTTGCTTGGAAGCGGTATTGCTAGAGTGAAAGAAATGCTTGAGCACCAAGTAAATGTTGTGCTAGGACTTGACATCTCACCAACCCAAGACATGTTTGATGAAATGCTTATTGCTCTTCTAGCTTCGAGGCTCAGGAGAGCACCAATAAGCGTTATTGACTCTTATAGACTTGCAACAACTAATGCTTCAAGAATATTCAATGCAGAAATAGGAATTATTAAAGAAAAACATAAAGCTGATATGGTAGTGTGGGAGGGGAATTATAATAGAATAGAAGATCTACTAATAGATAAGCCTAAACCATTATACATTATTGTTGATGGACGAATACTTGTTAATAATGGAAAAATAGTATCAATAGACTATAAAGAATACTTGAAAGCAAAAACAAGAATTACAGCTAGAGTTGAGGAGATTTTCTACTAGTACATAATATTAAATTTAAGTTTTTGATAGATAAAAATCAGTTAGCATGCATCCATAGATACAATATATGGGCTAAGCAAGATATTTTAAGAGGTGCCTACTTTGAGTAGCTTCCACCTAAAGGACTATTTAAGACTACTCATAGAGATAGGCATGGGCATAGATTTAATAGGAGGAGACGATAACGAAGCAGTTGAGAGAGCCGTTAACGACATAATACATAGAGTCTGTATACCATATTTTGAGGAAAAGGGTGTATCCTTTAGAGAAGCAGTCCTAGTTGTTGATCTCTATACACCGCATCCAGATAAAGTAGAAGATCGTTTAATCACTAATATATTACCAGTAAAGCCTAGAGAACTAATTATAAGAAAGCATAGAGGTGGAGCACTTATACCGGGCTTATACGGTGATATAGTTGTTGCAATTGTTTCAATAACTATATACGTTCCAGAAAGAAACATGAGTTAATGGGACCAGTATTATGGGGAGATGCCTTCTCTGCGGACGATCCAGCAACACTATAAGTAATGTCATAGGAGTGTGTGTTAAATGCCTTAGAGAGAAGCCTCGAGAAGCCCTAGAGATAGCTATGAGGAACCATATCGAGTGGAGGATAAAACACGGTCTCCCACCACTACCACCCAGAGATCCCAAAGGGTTGAAATGTACTCTCTGCGTCAATGAATGTAGAATACCATCTGGTGGTCGAGGATACTGTGGAGTTATAGTAAACGATAATGGTGTCCTAAGAAATATTGCTGGTCCCAATAGGGCTATTGTACTATGGTATTTAGATCCTCATCCAACTAATTGCGTGGCAGAACCAGTTTGCCCAGCTACAACGAGTAGAGGATACCCCAAGTACACGCATACTACTGGTGTAGAATACGGCTACTATAATCTAGCAGTATTCTTTGGCGGATGCAATCTCGACTGCTTATTTTGTCAAAACTGGGAACATAGAGAAATGCCCTTCAAACTAGCGCCAAACCATATACATAGTATTGAAGAACTCGTAGAAGAGGCACTAAATCCGAAAGTAACTTGCATCTGCTATTTTGGCGGCGACCCAGGACCCCATATAACATTTGCTCTAGCCGCATCACGAGCAATTATCAGAAAGGCTAGGGAGAAAGGAGAAATTAAGAGAATATGTTGGGAGACCAATGGACTCGAAAACCCGGCTATTATGAGGGAAATGACCCGTATAAGCTTAGAGACTGGGGGTATTGTTAAGATAGATTTTAAGGCTTGGACTAGAAGCGTATATCAAGCTTTAACTGGGATCGATGGAGTAGAAAGAGTAAAGGAGAATATTAGGTTAGTTGCAAGTTTCATGGATAAACGTAGGGATCCCCCATTACTAGTTGTCAGCACTCTACTAGTGCCTGGTTACGTAGATCTATACGAAGTCCGCCGTATAGCTGAGTTTCTCGTTGAAGTAGATCCCAGGATACCATACATTCTACTAGGCTTTCACCCAGATCACCGTCTTCGCGACTTGCCACGTACCAGTAGGGTACACATGTTTGAGGCGTATAGAGTTGCACGTGAAGTTGGTCTGCGAGAGGTGTATATGGGTAATATTTTCCTATTAAGTGATGCATATAGTATTTAGAACCCGTATAAAAGTGGTCTATTCTATTTTGTTTTTGCACGTAGCTCTAATACACCATTTCTAACTGTATACTCTATCGTACCCTTCTTTATCTTCTTAGGCAATTCTACTATATCGCATAGTTCTCTTACACATATCTCTAT
>CAZWTS010000158.1:0-3343 GCA_964637085.1 uncultured Desulfurococcales archaeon
CCACTAGGCTTACGGGTTATAGTAGTAGTTCCGCTTGATTGTTTACTGAATCTTAGCTTGAATAGTATGTATCCTATTATTAATAACACTATTATTACTACTATGAATATTATTACTATTGTTGGAAACCCTGTTTGGCCTGGAGTAGTTGTTGTCTGATTCGTCGTTGTAGTCGTATTTGCTGGAGTATAGGTTGGTTGTTTCGTTGAAGTAGTTGTTGTAGTAGGCTGCGGGCTCGTTGCTTGAGGGGTGGTAGTTGTTTTATTTACTGTAGTAGTTGGCGCTTGAGAGGTAGTAGTGGTTGTTGGTGCTTGAGTAGTTGTTTGCGTAGTTTTTGTAGATGTAGTGGTTGTAGTTTGAGTAGTCGTCTGGGTTACTGTTTGTGTTATCGAACTCGTTGTTGTGGTTGTTGCTAGGCTAGTGGTTGTGGTTGTTTGAGTTGTTTGTGTGGTAGTTGTTGTTTGGGTTGTTTGAGTCGTAGCCGTAGTTGTTATCGTGCTCGTCGTAGTCGTAGTAGTTGGAGAAGACGTAGTTGTTGTAGTAGTTGGCGTGGTTGTTGTAGTTGTGGTTGTAGTGGTTGTCTCGTTTACTATAATGTATTGTATCTCGTATCCAGCTGATACATTAAAGTATAATTTTATCGTGTTTCCTATTATTTCTATTTCTGGTGTATCATTGAAGTATAGGAGACCTGCATTATCTGGTAATGTTATGGTTGCTGGTCCATATGGGTGTATGATTACTGTTATTATATTATTTTCTATTGTTCCTATGATTGCATTGAATTGTACTATTACTTTATCTGTGGTATTGTAGGGGTATATTGTTATGTGTGTTCCATTGTAGTCTGCTAGTACTATATCACCGTTCTCATCAAATGCTATGAGGCTCTCATTTATTACTTGCTCGTAAACGGGGAACGAGTATTCTAGTAGTCCCGTTAAACCACTTACAATTACTGTTACCCTAGCCAAGCCTTTATCATCGAGAGAGTATACATAGCTTAAGCTAGGTGTTGCGGCGATAACAAGTGTACTCGACACTAATATTAATGCTACTAGAGGGATTATTGCTATCCAAGCCTTCGTGGAAACCATAGTCTATCCCTCGGCAAACCCGGTTAAATACTATTGTTATACGAGTACTTGTATACCCTCACCTAAAGATGTTACGGGGGTAGCCTCCAACACTTACCCGTTAAGCCATAAATATTCACCCATACTATATAGTTCATAGAACTCCCGAAACCAGGGTGACAGGATCAATGGACGAGGTAAAATTCCATGTAATAGATATCCCCGTACCCGAGGGAACTAATATTATTATAGGTATGAGCCACTTCATAAAAACAGTTGAGGATCTCTACGAGGCTCTTGTAACAAGTGCTCCCGAAATAAAATTCGGCATAGGGTTCTGTGAAGCTAGTGGTAAAAGGCTAGTAAGACACGATGGTAATGACGAGGAGCTTAGAAAGCTGGCAGCAGAATCAGCATATAAGATAGGTGCTGGTCACGTATTCGTTGTATACATTAAGAATGCTTGGCCTATAAATGTACTGAATGCTTTAAAGCAGGTACAGGAAGTAGTAACTATTTACGCCGCTACTGCTAACCCTGTACAAGTAATAGTAGCTGAAACTAATCAGGGTAGGGCACTAGTAGGCGTAGTAGACGGTTATACTCCACTCGGTATAGAAGGCGATGAAGACGTTAAGGAGAGATACGAGTTTCTACGTAAGATAGGGTATAAGCGCAAATATTAAATTATAATGGAAGTTTTTTGTTAACTAGCTTTTATGGCACGACACCAGTTAATCCGAGTAACGGTATTAATGCATAACCAGTCCTATAGTTTAGCTCGTAGAGGAACTCATAGAGAGCACGTTCTATTAGCCACGCGTTTATTACTTCTTTACCCCATTCTACGAGAACGTCTCCTCCAAGCCCGTGGATTAGTATCCCTATACCTCTAGTTTTCTCAAGGTATCTTTCCAGTATTTTATTGGCTGTTCTATTAGCCCATTCTATCGCTATTCGTGCCTCTTTATCTTTTCTATCAAACAGCCTTTCAACTGAATCGCTTAGCGATGTCTCAAAGTGGTCTCTATAGGCAAATACCGTTATGTACCCTATACTCCTCATAATACATGCTACATCCCTCAGAGCTGGCTCTAGGGCTAAGCGTTCTAAATCACTTCTACCGGGTTCTCCCTCAAAGTCTATTATAACGTACTGGTTCCGACTAGTATAGAGTATCTGCCCTAAATGCAGGTCTTGATGGTTACGTATCTTAGTCTTACTCTTAAAGAGATTCATGAGTCTACTAGCTTCTTCTATCCTCGATTGTGCTTCTCGTAGTAGACTTATAGCTGAACTACACTTTGAGCGATGGCGTCTAGCGTTTACTACTGCCTTATCATAGTATGATTTTATTCTCCGAGTCCACTTGTGTATATCGCTTTTAGTTATCTTACCTCTAGTACACCACCAACTATTACAGCGGGCCATTTCCTCGTGAAAGAATGTTAGGCTAGATGTTAGATTAGAAATCGCCTCCTCGGGTACAAGCACCTTTCCCTCTGCGAGACTAGTCCTTATAGCCTGGTAGAAGGGGTATCCTCCGTCACCTATAACATCTAAGTATTCTACTAGTACAGCGGTATAACTATCCTTTATGCTAACCGTGGAATATAGTTTTGGTACAACCCTCTTCCCACTCAAATATTTTAGGAATAATGGTTCAAGATTATACTTAGATAGTGTACGATAGGATTTTAGTACATAACTACTATTGTTATCTAGTACTACTCTAACCAATGTATTAGTTGACTCAGGGGAAAGTGCTTCAATACCACTAATTACATGTGAAGTCCTAGTAGTTGGTTTATGATGAAACTCTATTTGAAGTCCGGGTATACGTGATTTAAGTAAGAGTTCATTATACTCGTAAGTGTATTCTGCTTCATATATGTAAAACCCGTTAGCTCTAGCATAACGTTCGCTTGGAAGATTCGGGGGAGGCGGGCGTGCAGTTATGGTTACTGGTAATAATATTCTCACTCCACCTATCCTTAACAAACCTATATAGATGCTACAAGTAACTCTCCACGCATCTATTATAGTATAGTCGCCTAGCCCCCTAGGATACCATCTCTGCCTTGTAACCCATCTCCTAATCCTTTCATATACTTCGAAAGGATCTAAACAGTTATAGACTGGTAGGCTTAATTGTATCTTCCATCCCTCCTTTTTCCTACAGATAGAACATCGGATACATGCTATTTAAACGTGCGGGTTGATGCCGTGTAGCGTTAAAGTCTACAGAGTATTTATATTTTTTCTAA
>CAZWTS010000159.1:0-2974 GCA_964637085.1 uncultured Desulfurococcales archaeon
AACCCAAGACATTATAGTAGTATAACATACTATGGTACAGCACCGCCAGTTAGGTTCTACAGTAGCGGTCGTCGCTCTATGGGAGAAGCGGTCTATTACACAGCAACAATGACCAAGGTTGTAGATATAATAAAAAAGGAAAAAAATAGATATAGTAGATGTACAAAACATACCGTACCTGCACTATCCGTTATTACTTATGGCTAAGAAACTCAAGCTTCTGCCTAAGACAAAGCTTGTATTAACATGGCATGAAGTATGGCAAGAATACTGGTACGAATATCTAGGTAAGTATCTTGGGACAATAGGATATATAACAGAACGTCTTCTAGCAATGCAGTCTAAAAATAATGTAGCGGTATCCAGGAGAACGAAACTTATCCTAGAAACTCTAGGAGCAAAAAATACGATAGTAATCCCTAATGGTGTTGACTGTAAATTAATACAAACAATACCGCCAAACAAGGAATATCAATCTGATATCATATATTCTGGTCGCCTAACGTATGAGAAAAAAGTGGAGCTACTAATACAAGCTGTATACCACTTAAAACAAGAGAATAAAGACATACAATGTATAATTATTGGTCACGGTCCTAAAAAGCATCAACTAAGAAAACTTATACAGCAATTACACTTGCAGAATAATGTGGAACTTCTAGACCCGATAGATCCTTATACAAAATATTTATCAATGTTAAAGGCATCGAAAGTTTTCGTACTTCCCTCAGTACGTGAAGGTTTTAGCATAGTAACGCTCGAGGCAAACGCAGCAGGTCTACCAGTAATAACATTTAAACATACAATGAATGCTGCAAGTGATTTGATAATAAACGGATATAACGGATACAAGGTGCCTTTAGATGTAAGAAGACTAGCAGACTGTATACTTCTTGCATTAAGGTCATATAATATCATGCGAATCAATAGCATAAAAGTAGCCTCATTGTATGATTGGAACAATATTGTTAGAAAACTAGGGAAGTATTACGAATATATTACAACTGCCAATTACGCACTAGAAAAATGATAATTACGACTATCTAAAACACTTAGAAACCGGGTGTACTATAATAAAATTAATATTTCTCACTCCTGCGGACATTAATGTGCTCGGTGGGGGTTCCTTTTGGTTTAACTACATACCTCGATCTCTTTCAAAGAAAGGAATTGAGGTTGTGGTGATATATGCTAAGGAAGCTAGGTATAATGCTTCTGATGATGTAGCAATTAAAGAAGATATCGTAGAAGGAGATATTAAGCTATATGCTCTAGGATGTTCTTTTAAGTTGCCTAAGGGGGCGGTAATACCGAGGTTTGAAGACATTACTAAAGCATTGAAAAGGGAGTCTAAGGATGCTGATGTTATTTACTTGCATTACTATCCTCCTCTCGAAATGTTCTTTAGCATTATCAAAAGAAAATGCCTTCATTCGTTTGTACCCGTAATAGCAGGTGTGCATTTAATGCCCTTCGACTCATGGTTATCTAAAATGTACATGCCAATTTTCTTTCATAATTTAGCTAAATTTGAGGCTATTCATGTACCTAATAACATATTGCGATACTTTATAAATAAAGTTGTAAACAGATATTTATCCGTATTCTACATACCTAATGGCATAAATATTAAAGAAGTTGAATTAGCAGAAAAATATAGATGGAGACAGAGAACGAAGTTTCGGATTTTATTTGCGGGGCGCCTGACCCGTGAGAAAGGAATAGATAGATTGATTAATGTTGTTAAACATGTTGCTAAATCTGACGTATCAAGTAATGTTGAGTTCATTATAGCAGGTGATGGTCCTTTGCGTAATAGTATAATAAGCCTGTGCAATGACTATAAGGGATTAGTCAAATATGTTGGACCATTACCTAGAGAGGTTCTATTCAGGTTATATGATAGTGCCCATGCATTAATACTTCCTTCGAGAGTAGAAGTGGCGCCCTTTGTTGTCATAGAAGCATTAGCTTTTGGATTACCTGTGATAGCAAATGATATTCCTGTATTACACGAATATATAGCTAATGATTTTAATGGTTATCTAGTAAGATTCGAAAAATATACTGAAGTTAAGGGTAAAATTGAAAAACTTTTTTACCTATGGTACTCGAATAGTAATCAATATTGTATTCTTAGGAAAGTTATTGCATTAGCATGTAGAAAAATGTATAACTTAGACAAGGTGCTCAATGATTTTGTTTCAATGATTAACATGCTCGCTAGGAAAGCCTAGAAGTAGGAAAATGGCACGTACAATAGTATTTGTCAAACCTACAAGTATAGTTGAAGGACGTGGGGCTGAGCGATGGATTTTAGAGGTAACGAAAAGACTTGCAGGTAGATACAATATAATTTACATGGGAATGAGATGGTACTTTCAATGTGGTATAGATTATAACGAGTTGAAGCATTTTTTAAACAAAGTCCATTACATAGAACTTAATGGATTTAAACCTCCGAAGGGTTGGCCAATACCATACCCTAAGGAATATAAACGTATGATCGAGTATCTCCGAAGTGCTGATATAATATATGTTTTTGTACCCAATAGTTTTATTGAAGTATTATTAAATAGCAGTATAGCTAAAATATTTGATAGATTAATTGCTGGTGTTCACTCTAAGTTTCCGCAATCATGGGACTACACATTATTGAAGCTTTATGAGCCAATAGTTAAAAAACTCCTAAAAGAATCAAGACTTGTTCATGTGCTGTCGCGATATAATAAAAGAATTCTTGTACAATTGGGCATAAAAGAAGAGAAAATATTTGCTATTCCGAATGGTGTTGATACACACAAATTTCATTTTAGCAGGAGATCGATAATTGAGCATAATTTTAGGATACTTTATGCCGGGGCTTTATCAAAAAAGAAAGGAATTCATGTAATTCTGAAAATAATAAAGTATATACACGATCACATAAGGAGAGATGACATAGAATTCCTCATTGCTGGAGCCGGGCCTCTAT